>CAYVGR010000010.1:0-25815 GCA_964450065.1 uncultured Prevotella sp.
CTGATCTAAGGGCAGTTTAAGCGAATGTTAAAGGATTTAAGTGGACACTAGTGCTAAACATTATTTTAATTATTCTTTCGTCCAAAGGTAACTACTCAGCAATCGACCAAGGTTATGTTACCCTCCTACAATGATAGAATGGTATCCATGGCATTAGTACACGTAATGGATGTTTGGTAGCGTGGCTATTCCCTGCCTGCCAAACATCCATTATGTTTTAGTTGTGTCTTATTCCTCTCCCGTCTCGCCTTTCTTCATCTCTGAAAGCAGGTAGTAAGCGCCCGACTGTACAATGCGTGAAAGACGGTCTGCCGGCTCCTTGGTTTCTATGGCCACAAGGTCATCTTCTTCCTTCACCTTCTTGACCATCATGGGGAAAAAATGCCAGTTGCTCCCTTGCTTTGCTGCCGTGAAGATATAGGATTTTCCATCCACTTCAACGATGGCATCAGACGAAACGGCTCTCATCCTTTCGCTGCTTGTTGCAATCTTCGCCTGAACATACATCCCTACTATCAGTCCCGTGTGCTGCCCGTCCAAACGAACCCGCACGTCAACCGTTTGCGTTTCGGCTCTGAAAGTCTTACCTATGGAGTACACTTTGCCCTGACAGGCGGTTCCGTCAGCATGAACAATCTTCAGTGCTACAGCCTGTCCCACCTTGATTTTCGGCACGTCACGTTGGAAGACCTGCAATTCTGCATACATGTTGCTTGTGTTGGCTATCTTCATCATGGCCATCTCGGGCGAGACATATTGCCCCGTTTGCACGTTGATTTGTTCCACCGTGCCGTTAATGGGACTTGTCAATGCGATGGCCAGCATAGGTTTTCCCTTGCGAAGGGCAGACGGACTGATACCCAGTTGTTTGAGTTGTGCGGCAAGCATCTGCACCTGACCGCTCACGGTTTGCAACTCCGACTTGGTTCGGTCGTAGTCTTTGCCAGCTCCTACACCTTCGTTCAACATCATGGTCTGGCGGTCAAACTCCTTTTTCAGGTATCTCTGTCGGTTCAGTGCCGAGAAATAATCCGTCTGAAGATTTACCAAATCAGGATGAGACAGATAGGCCACCACCATTCCTTTGGACACAGATTGCCCTTCATGAACTAATATTTGTTTGACGTTACCGCCCATTTGCGGGGTTATGGTTGCCTCGCTCTGTGGGTCAACGGCAAGCTTTCCATTGACATCCACACTGCTGATGAGCATCGTGTCAGCGACATTCGCCACCTTAATGCCCAGTTCTTTCACTTGTTCATCGGTGAGTTCCACTTTTGTCATGCTGTCCGATGACTGTTTTTCTTGTTCGCCAGTGTCCTTAGTTTGCTTGCCACAAGCTGCCATAAGGACGATGAGCGAAAGAGTGAGATATGCTTTTGTTTTCATTTTTATATGGTTGGATATTGTAAATTGATGATTGTGTCGATGAATTGCTCGTATGCGTCCCAATAATCCAGCTCGGTCTGCACGGCATCACCCATGGTCTGAATGAATCCGATGTAATCGGTTGCACCCAGTTTGTAAGCAGAAAACGCGCCACGTTGCTGCGCCCTGGCCGTGGGAAGAGCAGTTTCCCGGTAATATTGCAGTTTGTGACGCCACTTCTGGTACGCTGTCTGCAAGCGTTCCTGGTTGTCACCCAGCTGTTTTTTCAACAAGTCAAGCTGCGTGTTTTCGATGTCCCTGTCCAGGGCGGCAGCCTTTTGTCGGGCCTTGTACGAACGTCTGAACAGCGGAACACTCACGCCAACGTCGAATGTCCAATAGCCGTTTTTGTCGCCAATGCGCTGTGTACCACCCTCCACGAAGAATGCCGGAAGCCCTTTGGACCTTTCCAGTCGGATATTTTCTTCGGCCAATTTGACCCTCTCCGACTGACAAGTCAATACGGGACTTGCACTGCCTGCTACCTCCCCAAGCTCCTCGTCTGGAGCCGTAGTGGGTTCATAGAGTCCCTCTCCCAGCCACCGTGACAAGGCTTTCAGCGCCACTTGGTAATCAAACACCGACTGTTTGAAGTTTTCTTTGGTTTCGACAGCCTTCTTCTTGGCGGCCAGATAAGCCAACTTCGACGTTTCTCTAGCCTCGTAACGCACTTTCGCCGCATGCTCAAAGTTCTGGTAGATAGAGTCTATCATGGCATGTACGTTCATCTTTTGCCTTAGAATGTAAGCCTGCGCATAATCGCGGTAAACGGCTTTGCGCAATTGATGTTCGGTGAGTTTCATCTCCGCACGAGCCACATTCACCTTTTGATGCTGGGTGCGCACGCGCTGTTTGTTCCCCAGTACGTCAATGTTTTGCCTGACAGACAACAGGGTAAAGGTGGCGTCATTGCCTCTTCCAAGCTCTTCTACCCCTGCCGACAGCTCGGTAAGCCCTACCTCGCTCACGCCTTTGACCATGGCCTCTTCACGACTGACACCCATCCGCGCCAGACGAATGCTTGGATGATATTGCTCAGCCAGCTGCAGGGCTTGTTGTAAACTCACTGGCTGTTGGGCCTTCATACCGCATGGTGCCAGCAGTGCCAGCATCAGGGCAAAGGCCGCTTTGGGTTTCCTACGGTCAGCTTTTCGCTGCGCTTTCTCTTCCAAAGCGTACAATAAAGGAACGACAAGCAAGGTAAGCAGCGTAGCCGTGAACAGTCCGCCGATGACCACAGTGGCCAAAGGTCGCTGCACTTCAGCACCTGCCGACCCTGACACTGCCATGGGCAGGAAGCCCAACATGGCAGCCGTGGCCGTGAGAAGGATGGGGCGGATGCGCTCTTGCGTACCCTTGATGATTCTGCGGTTGATGTTGTTCATACCTTCTTTCTTTAACGAGTTGAAACGATTGATGAGTACCAGACCGTTGAGCACGGCCACTCCGAAGAGGACGATGAAGCCCACTCCGGCCGAGATGGAGAAGGGCATGCCGCGCAACAGCAAGGCCAATACGCCGCCGACCGTGGCCAGCGGAACCGCCATGTAAATCATGAGGCTCTGCTTGAGCGATTTCAAGGCGAAATAAAGTAGCACGAAAATCAGGAGCAGGGCGATGGGCAAGACAATCATCAAGCGGTTTTTTGCCTCCTGAAGTTTCTGGAACTCACCGCCATACGCCAACCGATAGCCAGCCGGCAGGCGCAGTTGCTGATCAAGTTTGTCCTGTATCTCATCCACAACCGACTGCACATCCCGCCCTCTGACGTTCACACCGACATAGATGTTGCGCGAGGTTTGCTCGCGGGAAATCTGCATGGGCCCCGACTCATAATCGATATGTGCTACCTCGCTCAAGGGTATCTGTGCCCCGCTGGGCAACGGTATGTAAAGTTGGCGCAGGTCGTCGATACTCTTCCGGTAAGCGTCTGCGAGCCTGATGACCAGGTCAAATCGTTTCTCACCCTCAAACACCGACCCAGCCGAACTTCCGGCAAATGCGCTGCTTACATAGGCATTGAGGTCATCTATGTGCAAACCGTATTGCGCCACCCGCTGCCTGTCGTACTTCACCGTAATCTGCGGCAGTCCGTCCGTACGCTCAAGGGTCACGTCCTCGGCTCCTTCTATCCTACTGATGATACTCACCATCTGCTCACCCAGTTCGCCGAGTTTGTCGAGATCGTCACCATAAAGTTTCACGGCCACATCCTCGCGCACACCCGTGAGCAGCTCGTTGAAACGGAGGGCTACCGGTTGTGAGAACGAGAAGTTGAGCCCCGGCAGGATTTGCAATTTGTCTTTGATCTTTTCTATCAATTCTTCTTTTGTCTTGGCCGATGTCCATTTGCTACGATCCTTTTCCAGGATGATGAAGCTGTCGGTGTAGTCAAACCCCATCGGATCGGTGGGTATGTCAGCCACCCCAATGCGTGCGCACACGGTTTTGATTTCCGGAAAATTTCGAAGCAGCAGGCGTTCCACCTCTCCCTCGCGCTTGATGGTTTCCGAAAGCGAACTGCCAGGGCGGAGGAAGGTTTGCATGGCGATGTCGCCCTCATCGAGTTCTGGTACAAACTCGCCTCCCATCCGCGTGAAAGCAAATGCGGCAGCCAGAAACAAAGCAGTGGCAGAAACAAGTACCATCCTTTTATGACGCAGGGCATGCAGCAGCAGTGGGTGATAAACATGTATGATGCGGCTCGTCACACGGTTGCCCACGCGCTGCAAGCCGCGTTCCATCCGCGCCAACCTTCCGCCCTGATGGCTCAGTGGACGGATCAGCAAAGATGAAATCATCGGCACATACGTCAGACACAGAATAATGGCTCCCAGTACGGCGAACGAGAAGGTGTAGGCCATGGGGGAGAACATTTTTCCGCTGATACCAGACAGAAAGAGGATGGGGGTGAACACGATGAGGATAATCAGCTGACCGAAGAAGGCCGAATGCATCATCGAAGAGGCGGCCTCAAAGGCGACAGTGTTCATGCCACCCCGTCCCAGTTGGCTGTGCTTCTTGATTCTTTTCTCCATTTCGAACACCGTGCCTTCCACGATAATCACCGCCCCATCGACGATAATTCCAAAGTCGATGGCACCCAGGCTCATCAAGTTGGCGCTCACGCTGAAGAGCCGCATCATGATGAGGGCGAACAGCAAGGACAGTGGAATGACCGATGCAGCGATGACACCTCCGCGCAAACTTCCCAACAACAGCACCAACACGAATATCACGATGAGCGCGCCTTCTGTCAAATTGCGCGCGATGGTGCTCGTTGTACGCTCGATAAGGTCGGACCGATCGAGAAAAGGTTTGATGTCGATGCCGTCTGGCAGCGATTTTCTGACGCTCTCCATGCGCTCCTTCACCGCCCTGACCACCTTGTCAGAATTGGCTCCCTTGAGCATCATGATCATGCCCCCGACAGCCTCATGACCGTCTTGCGTGAAAGCACCGTACCTCACTTGCGAGCCAAAGCCCACCTTGTCGGCTACGTCGCGCACGAGAACAGGGGTTCCGTTGACATTCTTCACCACGATGTTCTCAATGTCGTCAACCGATTTCACCAGTCCTTCGCCCCGGATGAACCTGGCCATGTGGTCACGCTCTATGTAGGCGCCGCCCGTGTTGACGTTATTTTTTTTCAGGGCTTCGTACACCTCGCCCACACTCACGCGCATGGCGTTGAGCCGCTGGGGGTTGAGGGCCACCTCGTATTGCTTGATGCTTCCGCCAAACGAGTTGACCTCCACCACGCCCGGAATCATGGACAGCTGGCGCTTCACTATCCAGTCTTGAATGGTGCGCAGTTCCTGCGTACTGTAACGGGCGGTGTCTTTGGGAACAAGGGTGTACTGTAAAATCTCACCCAGTCCCGTACTGATGGGGCCCATCGCGGGCGATCCGAATCCCTCCGGAATGTCCTCGCGCACCTCTTCCAGCCTCTCTTGCACAAGCTGGCGAGGCAGGTATGTGCCCATGTCTTCTTTAAAGACGATGGTAACCACAGACAAGCCGAAGCGTGAGATGGAACGGATGTCTTCAACGCCGGGCAGGTTGGACATGGCCAACTCCACGGGATAGGTGACGAACTGCTCGATGTCGGCCGTCGAAAGATTTTCAGAAACCGTGATGATCTGAACCTGGTTGTTCGTGATGTCGGGCGTGGAGTCTACGTTAATGGTTTGCAGTGAATATATCCCACCGCCGATGATGGCCGCCAACAGGAGTACCACCAAAAATTTATGTTGAATGGAAAAATAAATAATCTTGTTAATCATAACCTTGGTATGAACATGTACGACTTACCGCGGAACAGTTGTTGACAACTGCTCTGCCACTCGATAAAAACAATGGGTTATGGGCGGTTCTATAAATTAGCTTTGACAGATTGTGAGACTATTTTTGAGGTCAATTTGTTCGTGAGTGAAGGAGTATAGCGAGCTATACGACTGAACGAACAAGCAAATTGAACCAAAAAGAGTCCACAAGATGACAAAACGTAAAAAGACTGACGTAAAAAAAACTTTACGGTGGTAATTTATAGAACAGCCCTTATGATAAAGCGGGAGGTCCCCTTCGTCCACTCGAGGCTACATGTGCCTCAAGCAATCGGTCGATGGGGTCGGGCGTTTCGCCAACTGGCAAGACTTCCTGCACGTGCGGGTGCGTGTCAGCAGCGTGGGCGCACAGCCAATGAGGCTGCTGCTGCACCACTTGCATGATGGACTGCGCATGCTCATCGTCCTTAACAATGTGCCTGATTTGCTCTATGGGACAGTTGTCTGCCTGCGTTTCCTCTTCGGAAGACTGATGGTTGGTGTGGCGGTCATTGATTTGGCCGTCTGCATCGCACCTCTCTTCCACGAAACAAACGTTGCTCAGGTGGTGATGATGAGGCACGGCCAACACCAGCAACACCATGAACATTGCCAGCCAAAGACTTACTATGAGAGCTTTTCCCCGTATCATGATGCAAAGGTAGCAAAAGATTGTTGCAACTCAGTTGCAATGTGCGCATCAACCTGTTTTTTTCAATTGCATTGATTTTGAATGCCAAAGTCATGTGAATTGGACACCAAAGTCAATGACTTTAGGTGCCAATATCATTGACATTGGTTTTCAAGGTAGATGCGCTATCGCACGCTTCTTTACGGCTATTCATCGAACGTGCTGATTGTCAACACACAAATCGCGTTCCTGGACACAAAAGGGTCATCCGACATTTGGAGTGATAAAGTGTGAGTGAAACTTACTACCCTGCTTTATAGATGGATATAAATTCTAATTTCATTGACACCTATACTTTTTCCTTTCATTTTCCTGTGCTTCACAGGTGGTTAAAAGTTAGGATAAAACCTTGTGGTTTTATAACGAGATTCAGTTGGAAGACAGTTTACCTCCGTATGGGTGAAGAGTTAAAATTGATAGTCCTAACAACCTACTAACTTATACTGGATAACCTATATCCATTCGCTTGTGATTTCGAAATAGTCATCCTCATCTAAATCATCAATATTTTTATTATTTTCTTCGTAATATCTCTTCATAACCCGAAGAAAACAATGTGTTATTGCTGTGTAGTTACCGTCCAAAGTCGATTTCTGACAAACGATTTCATTTGAAAAAATTAAAAAGAACGTATCGCGGAATCAAGGTAATAATACATCGTCGTAAATATCCCACCAATTAGTTTGTCCATGCCACAAAAAATAGCTATTTTTGCCGACGATTCACAAATCATCGCGAGAATATATATATAATGAAAAAGAATATTCTATTTATTGTAGGCTCTTTACGAAAGGCGTCTTTCAATCGTATATTGGCTAAAACCGCCGAAGAAATGATTGGAGATCGAGCAAATGTAAGCTATCTGGATTATAGCGATGTTCCTTTCATCAATCAGGACATAGAGTTTCCCGCCCCTGGTGTAGTGACCAAATTGCGTGAAACAGTGGCAGCAGCTGATGCTGTATGGGTATTCACTCCGGAATACAACTTCAGCTATCCCGGCCATGTAAAGAATCTCTTCGACTGGCTTTCGCGCCCTGTGGTAGCCGGAGATTATCAAACACCAACTGCCATCAAAGACAAAAAAATCACAATGAGCGGTGCAGGCGGAAAAGGACAAACCGCCAAGTGTAGGGCGAAATTGGCTGAATTGCTGACAGCAATTGGGGCTGACATCATGCCTGCACAACAAGCTGGCATCGCACTTAACACAGAAGCATGGACAGAAGATAAGATGATTCTGACAGAGGAGCAGCGTAATACACTTCAAAAGCAAAGCGAGGAGTTCCTCAAATTCATAGCCTAACCTTTGTTTTTCTCACCAAATTATAAACCCAAGACATGAAGAAAATTACAGATCAAATATATTATGTAGGCGTAAACGACAATAACAAGAACCGATTTGAAGGCTTATGGCCAATTCCACATGGCGTTACCTACAATTCCTACTTGGTTGTTGACGAGAAAGTTTGCCTCATGGATACAGTGGAAGTTGATTTCTATCCACAGTTTCTGGCCAACATCCGCGATGTAATCGGAGACCGCCCCATCGACTACGTAGTGGTACACCACATGGAGCCCGACCACAGCAGTTCTCTCTCGCTGCTACGCGAATTCTACCCCAATATTAAGATTATCGGTAACAAAAAAACCTTCGACATGATGGGCGGATTCTATGGAATCGAGCAAGACTGTATCGAAGTGAAAAATGGCGATGAGCTTTCCTTGGGCAAGCACACCCTAACATTTCATCTCATTCCAATGGTACACTGGCCCGAAACGATGCTTACCATCGACACGAATACACATACTGCTTTCACGGGCGATGCCTTCGGATGCTTTGGTGCACTCAATGGGGGAATCTTGGACGAGGAGATTGATACCGACATATACTGGTCGGAAATGGTGAGATACTACGCCAATATTGTTGGACGGTACGGTACTCCCGTTCAGAATGCATTGAAAAAATTAGCTGGCGTACAGCTGAATTATCTCTGTCCCACACATGGCCCCGTATGGCATAAGCATGCCGACAAAGTTATCAAGCTTTACGACAAGATGAGCAAATACGAAGGGGAGACCGGACTGGTTATCGCCTATGGCACGATGTACGGCAACACAGCACAGATGGCAGAAGTCATTGCCGAGGCTGCATCACAGGCAGGTGTTGAGAAAATAAGCCTCATCAACCTGAGCAAAGTGCACTATTCATACGCTTTGCGCGACATCTTCCGTTACAAAGGACTTATTCTTGGTGCACCAACTTATAACAACAGCATCTTTCCGAAAATGGAACAGCTGTTGCCAGCCATAGCCAACAGATGCATCAAAAACCGCTATATGGGTTGGTTTGGAAGCTACTGCTGGGCTGGAAAGGCTGTTTCGATCCTCGGAGACTGGAACGAAAAGCAATTCCATTTCGAGCCGGTGGGCGAGCCGGTGGAAGTGAAGCAGTCGCTCAACGAGGAGACCCGAGCTCAATGTGTAGCCCTGGGACAAGCCATGGCTGCCAAACTCCTTGCCGACTAACGGCCCAAACGACACATCATTAAACTGAAAATGGTTTTACTCAGAAATTCAATCTTCCATGAGTAAAACCATTTTTAGTTACCAACCCTTTAACAGTTAAGCTATAAAAGGGTGGACTATAATTTCAGTGCGGATTATTCTTCTACAACACTGAAGTCTTCCTTACCTACACCACACTCCGGGCAAACCCAGTCTTCAGGAATATCCTCAAAAGCAGTTCCTGGTTCAATTCCACCATCTGGATCACCAACTTCAGGGTCATACACCCAACCGCAAACATCACAAATGTACTTTTTCATAATCTTTTTGTTTAAATTATCTTGTTTATAGTATTTAATTTTTGAGTACTCAGCAATTATGTCATTTCAAATCCTTCTGTTACTACAGCATGCACATCATTGCTACACTACACTTGCAAAGATAAATGTTTTTTTTAGAAAACCAAGTTTTTTTGATCATTTTATTTTGAAACAATTACAATTTTGGGATTCTCTTGAAATCTTTTCATTTATTTCTTGTTGCCCTTTAAGATTATTATTATATTTGTGTAAACAATGAAAAGACAAGCAAATATTTTAATTATTAACATTAAAAACCTACATGATGTTAGGAAAATACGAAAACTTTCTTCGAAATACTGATTTGGGTCTGTTGGTTTTACGTCTCAATGTGGGTGGACTGATGCTTTTCCACGGAATTCACAAGGCCGTGTATGGTGTTGATGGCATTGCCGGAATGCTCACAGCCTTAGGTTTGCCTGCATTTATTGCATACGGAGCACTATTCTGCGAATTGGTAGCATCTGCCATGATTGTGCTTGGTGTGTGGACCCGTGCTGCCGCAGCCGCATTGGTCGGCAATATGATTGTAGCTATTCTCATGGCTCATGCCGATGTTCTATTCACGATCAACCCCAATACGGGAGGTTGGGCTGTAGAGTTGCCCGCACTGTATTTGCTTGGCGCTTTGGCAATATGCTTCACGGGCGGAGGCAAATATGCACTCACCAAAGGAACCGTACTGGACTAATCTTCTCCATTCATGACCCCAACAACATATAAAGATAATTATTATGGATAATCAAAAGAAAAGCGACTTTGGTCTCATCGGCCTTGCCGTTATGGGCGAAAATCTTGCGCTAAATATGGCCAATAACGGCTGGAACATTTCTGTCTACAACCGCACGGTGCCCGGAATTGAAGAAGGTGTGGTCGAACGATTCATTGAAGGACGTGCCAAAGGCAAGTCGATTAGTGGATACACTAATATTAAAGACTTTGTGGAATCTATCGCACAACCCCGCAAAATCATGATGATGGTACGGGCGGGCAAACCCGTCGACATGGTCATGGAACAGCTCTTCCCCTTGCTGTCGCCGGGCGATATTATTATCGACGGCGGCAATTCCAATTTCGAGGACACCAACCGACGCGTGGCAGCCGCCGAGGAAAAGGGCTTCCTGTTTGTGGGAAGCGGCGTTTCGGGTGGTGAGGAAGGTGCCCTGAACGGTGCCTCCATTATGCCCGGTGGGTCGAAAAAGGCCTGGGAAAGCATCAAGCCCGTGCTTCAAAGCATTGCCGCAAAGGCTGAGGACGGCTCTCCCTGCTGCCAGTGGGTTGGGCCACAAGGTGCAGGCCACTTTGTGAAAATGATTCATAACGGTATCGAATACGGTGACATGCAACTCATTTCCGAAGCCTACTGGGTGATGAAAAACCTCGGTGGCATGAGCAACGACGAAATGGCCGACGTATTCGACGAGTGGAACAAAGGTAAGCTGCAGAGCTATCTCATAGAGATTACGGCCAACATCCTACGCCACAAAGATGCCAAGGGCGATATGCTCATCGACTTCATTCTCGATGCCGCAGGTCAGAAAGGTACAGGCAAGTGGTCGGTTATCAATGCCATGAACCTCGGCATGCCACTGGGACTCATCGGTACCGCCGTGTTCGAGCGCAGTCTGTCGTCCGACAAGGATATACGCGTGGCAGCAGCAAAGAACTTCCCCCATACCGTGGCCAAGACCCATCTCGACCGACAGACCTTGCTCAACAACATCTTTGCAGCGCTCTATGCATCCAAACTGGTGAGTTATGCGCAGGGCTTTTCCGTATTGCAGAAGGCTTCCGACGAGTTCGGATGGAGTCTCGACATGGCCTCTATCGCCCGGATGTGGCGTGGTGGGTGCATTATCCGCAGCGTGTTCCTCAACGACATTGCCCACGCCTACGATAAGACCGACAAACCCCAACACCTGCTCCTTGCACCTTATTTCGCCAAAGAAACAGAGCAGCTGCTCGAAGGATGGAAATCTCTCGTGGCACAGGCTGCTACCGAGGGGCTGCCCGTTCCGGCATTCTCATCAGCGCTCAACTATTTCTATTCGCTCACATCCGAGAACCTGCCGGCCAACATGGTTCAGGCTCAGCGTGACTATTTTGGCGCCCATACCTTCGAACGCAAGGACCAACCACGTGGTGAGTTCTTCCACGAGAACTGGACCGGACACGGAGGCAGCACTAAATCGGGAACATATAATGTATAATTATAACGTATAATTTATAATTCACAATTTACAATTGGCTGCGCGTTGCTATTCAAATATTCAAGGTTCATAATTAATTGGCTGTGCGTTACACTTCAGAATTTACAATTCATAATTAGCTGATCTTGTAATTGTGAATTGAAAATTGTGAATTGTGAATTAAAAACATTTGGTATGAACAACTTTTCAATGATTATATTTGGGGCCTCGGGCGACCTCACCAAACGAAAATTGATTCCAGCCCTATACTCACTCTATACCAACAACAGACTGCAAGAAAACTTCTCTATCATCGGTACGGCACGCACACCATACTCCGATGATAAGTTTCGCACATACATCTTGGAGCAGATGAATGAGTTTGTGAAACCCGAAGAGCGTGACGAAGAGCGTTTCAAAGCATTCGTATCGCATCTTCATTATCTGCCCATCGACCCGGCACAAGCAGAAGGCTACCCTGCGCTCAAGCAGAAAATAAAAGAGGTTACCGGCGAAGAGCATCCCGACAACATGCTATTCTACTTGGCCACGCCACCATCGCTATACGGTGTGGTACCCCTGCATCTGAAAAGCGTGGGACTCAACACGCCCGGTTCACGCATCATCGTGGAGAAACCCTTTGGCTACAACCTCGAGTCGGCACAGCAATTAGGCAAAGTCTATGAATCGGTGTTCGAAGAGCATCAGATCTTCCGTATCGACCATTTTCTTGGCAAGGAGACAGCCCAAAACATTCTGGCTTTCCGCTTTGCCAATGGCATCTTCGAGCCCGTATGGAACCGTAACTATATCAACTACGTAGAGGTTACAGCCGTAGAAAATCTCGGCATTGAGAGCCGGGGTGGATTCTACGATTCGACCGGAGCCCTGCGCGACATGGTGCAAAATCATCTCATACAACTCGTAGCACTCACCGCCATGGAGCCACCTGCCGCTTTCAATGCCGACAGCTTCCGCAACGAGGTGGTGAAGGTGTACAACTCTTTAAGACCACTCAACGAAACCGATCTCGAAGAACATATCGTTCGAGGACAATACACTGCCGGGAATTCCAAAAAGGGCTACCGTGAGGAAAAGGGTGTCAATCCTGAGTCGCGCACGGAAACTTTTGTGGCCATGCGCCTCAGCATCGACAACTGGCGCTGGAGCGGTGTGCCATTCTACATTCGCACAGGCAAGCAGCTGCCGACAAAAGTTACCGAGATTGTCATCCATTTCCGAGAAACACCCCATCAGATGTTTGGAAACGTGGCCGGAGGTAAGCATCCACAGGCCAACTTGCTCACTCTTCGCATACAGCCCAACGAGGGCATCAGTCTTAAAGTTGGCATGAAAGTGCCGGGAGCAGGTTTCGAAGTGAAGCGCGTGGCTATGGACTTCACCTATGACGAACTGGGCAACATTGCCATCAATGACGCTTATGCACGTCTCATCGACGACTGCATCCAGGGAGACCCGACTCTGTTTACACGCAACGATGCAGTGGAAGCCTCATGGCGATTCTTCGACCCCATACTGAAATACTGGCAGAGCCACGACGATGCCCCACTCTACGGATACCCCGTTGGCACATGGGGACCGCAAGAGAGCGACATGCTCATGCACGACCACGAGGCAGAATGGACCAACCCGTGCAAGAATCTCACCAACACCGATTTATACTGCGAACTATGATAACTTATATCCACGACACCGACGTAAAGACTGCACACGCGCTCATCGAGCACATACTACAAATGGTAAACAAGCATCCCGCCGATCAAACAGTAAACATTGCGCTCAGCGGTGGCAGTACACCTGCACTGATGTTCCGCCTTTGGGCAGAACAATATGATGCAAAAACGCCCTGGGAGCGCATTCGGTTCTTCTGGGTAGACGAGCGATGTGTGCCACCCACTGACAAGGAGAGCAACTACGGCATGACGCGCGACAACCTGCTGAACAAAATCAACATTCCCGAAGAAAACGTCGTGCGCATCAAGGGTGAAAACACTCCCGAAGAAGAAGCTCTTCGCTACGAAACCAAGGTGCGCAGTATGGTGCCTGAGGAGGAGGGCTTCCCCCAGTTCGACATCGTGCTCATAGGCGCTGGTGACGACGGGCACACCTCTTCGATATTCCCCGGACAGGAACATTTGCTCACCACTCAAAGAGCCTACGCCTTAAGTACTCACCCCAAAACCGGACAGCAGCGAATCGCCCTCACAGGAATGCCTATCATTCATGCGCAACGCCTCATCTTCCTGCTCACAGGCAAAAACAAGGCGCAAGTTTTAGCCGATATTATCGAGCAAAACGATGCCGGGCCGGCTGCCTACGTGGGGCACCATGCGCTCCATACGGTGGAAGTCTTTACCGACAAAGCAGCAGCTGAACAAGCATAAAACCATAAGAAGAACGTAAGAAGCGCAAGTTAAATGTGTATTATCTGCCTGCCTTCAAAAATATTCTTGCAGGACAAAAACATAATAACTGTAACTTGAAGAAAGCATATAGCGCAGCGTTCTCAAAGGGCATTAACGCTGTTTGTCATCTGAAAGCTACCGTCTATCGCCCGTGGAACGATCGTCCAATGGCTGACAAACGATCAGCTAACGGACGATATACGCCCGTACCCCGAACGATATGCGCCATTGAAAACATCTTTATCTGTCTTCATCAGCCGTGAAGTTCACGCTGTATTTACGTCTTAACGCTTTCAACTCCTTATTGGTTAGCCGATTGAAATTGCCCAAGACGTATATATTACTACCGTCTGAGTACATGCCAACCCATACAATGGCCATAAGATACCTATAAGGTTTTTCACCCAACGGGTTGATCTGCAACACTCTCCTACCATTTACATAGATGCCATGATCTATCTCGCTGTAGGTATACGCATGGCGAACATAGCCCAATCCGCCATTCAAGTAACCGTGCGAATCGTGATAGCCAAACTCAGTAAGCGAATCTGTGTCGAAATAATAATGCGATGGGCCTATGCCTATCATGTTGTCAAAATAATCAGAACTATCCACCTTGCCATCGGGCTTTATTTTGTAGACAGCACCCTGATACCATCCCCGCCCTACAACACTGTTGTTGAAATCCTCTCTGCTCAACGATGTGGGATGCAGAAGTTCGGGCACCCCATCATCCGATATGCTTAAACGGACTTCAACCGGGTCTATAACCAACCTTGGTTCAATGTCATCGTCGTCATCAGACATGCACGAACCTAAGAGCGGAGCCGTCAGCATAGCCGTCATAATATAGAAAAACAGTCTATGTTTTTGCATGATAATCAGTTTTAACATGAAACTTTCTATATATAAAGGAAGAAAACAGCAAAACCTTGCACGTAAATATATGGAAAGCTGTCAGGGAACATCCTTCCGGATATGAGGCTTTACCAAGAAAATAGAAAATATACCTTCGGGGTTAATGGTATCAATGATGTAAAAAGAAATCACCAAGAGCTACATCGCTGCAGAAGCTGGCTAATATGCAAAGTCGGGTAGTATTTCCCTAAACAGGAAATACGACCCGACTTCATTTGCTCAAGTTATTTCAATTTATATCACTTCTTTTTCTTTGTTTGCCCTGCATCAGCAACTGTGGTTTTTGCTGACTGCGTTGCTGCTTTCGATGGCTTTGATGACTGGGCAGCAGCCTTTTTTGCCGGAGTTTTCCTGGCAACCGGCTTGCGTGTGGCCGATGTTTTCTTGGCTTCAGCTTCCATCTTTTCTATCTTGGCCTGCAAACGCGCTATCTCCTTGTCCTTCATGGCTATTTCCTCACCTCCATTTTTAATGGTGGTAAGCAAGGAGTTGAGCTGCTCGTTGTCGATTTCCGACGGATAACGGTCATTGATACGAGTGATGAAATCGCCTAAGATGTTCATATAATTGGTAAAGGCATCGAACGGACTGCTGTATATTCCCCGGTCGAGACCAACATTCGAGGGTTTTGTTGTCATGAACCTGAAGTTGTTGCTGGCCTGCAAATAATCCCAGTCCTGGTTGATACGTGGATCGTTGGCAATGCGTACACGTTCTGCAACTCCGTATAGTTTCTCGAACGCTTCACGCTGCATGGGATTGCCGAGCCAACAGCTCACGTCACGCTCCTCGTCTACCCACGAGAGGGTGTCAGGCACATCGAGTGCTCCCACGCTCTTGAATTTGTTGCATATCTCCGACGGTGTAGAGAAGGTGATACCTCTCAACTTTGCGAACTCCGGCAAAGCCTGGAAGAAATCCAGAATGTTTGACGACAACGGTTGAGCAATACCAATAGCTGAAAGCTCCATGAAGATGTTGATTACCTGCGAGCCTTCGGGTAACGATGCAATTGTATCGATATATTGGTCGGCAAACAGAGGATAGCCCTCCCAACTGGAATTGTTGAATCGGAGACTGATGTCGTCGCTCAATTTAACGTCACGCAACAACAGCTTTAAATTAGGAGCCAAAGCGCAGTTGTAAACATAATGCGGCGACTTCCATCCCAACACGTGCTTGGCACCTTCAGTCAGCATGCCCTTGAAGCCCATCTTTGAAACCTGCAAGCCAATGTCGTCGCTGTAAATAAGCGAGGAATTACGCAGCACGGTGGGCTTCTTGCCAAAGTATTCCTTGATTTTATCGCATTGTTTCTTCACGTCGAGAGCAAAGCAGTCGGCATCAATGAGCGAGGAAAGACCGTGCGAATAGGGCTCTGCCAAGAACTCCACACATCCGGTTTTATTAAGATCCTGTAGCTTTTCAAGCACCTGCGGGGCATGCATCTCCATCTGCTCCATACCAACACCCGACAGCGAGAATGCGACCTTAAAGTTACCGTCTCCCTTCTGTATCATCTGTTCGAGGGCATTCAGAGCCGGCATATACGAACGCTCTACAACATCTGTAATGCTACGTTCGTTTTCATAATCGTCATAATAGTAATGGTCGGTGCCGATATCAAAGAAACGATAGCGCTTCAGATGAATAATCTGATGTATCTCGAAATATAAACAAATTGTCTTCATATACTTTGAAATTAAACTTTGAACATGTAGGTTTGTATATTGAACTTGATGATTACCTTCTTCCTTAAACACTAAAGTTTGAGATTTACACCTTATGTACTCTGAAGTTCTGCAAGCCTTGTGGTTTTGTTAGGTAATCACTCTACCTCCCCTACGGGAGATAGGACGAGAGTTGAAAACTTATTTCCACTTGAGCGTACGTAGATACAGCTCGCGAATCCATGCACCAACTTTATGCCACGTGATTTGAGCTACCTCGTCTCTTCCCTCTTCCTGGAGATAGTGGAAAAGACTATCATTGTGGCAAATACTATAGATAGCATCGGCAAGTGCGTGGATGTCCCAGTAATCTACTTTGATACAGTTATTCAATATCTCTGCACACCCACTCTGCTTGGAGATAATTGTCGGCGTGCCACACTGCATAGCCTCTAACGGAGAAATGCCAAAAGGCTCGCTCACCGACGGCATTACATACACATCGGATGTTTTCAGACACTCATATACCTGCTTGCCACGCATGAATCCAGGGAAATGGAATCGGTCGGCAATGCCTCGTTCGGCCGCCAGATAAATCATCTGCTCCATCATATCTCCCGACCCCGCCATCACAAATCGGATGTTACGAGTGCGGTGTAACACCATATTGGCTGCCTCAACAAAATACTCAGGACCTTTCTGCATGGTGATACGTCCAAGGAATGTTACCACTTTCTCCTTATTGGCATCATCATTACGGGGAATAGACTCATATTCTTCGCTCAACGGATACACAGCATTGTGCACGGTAAACACCTTGCGTGGATCTTGGTGATACTGGTGGATGACGGTATTTCGGGTAAGATTGCTCACACACATGATGCAATCCGCATGATCCATACCGTCTTTCTCCATGGAGTAGACGGTAGGATTCACCTTACCCCGACTACGATCATAGTCAGTGGCATGAACATGGATGCACAATGGCTTGCCGCTCACTTGCTTGGCATGGATACCAGCCGGATAGGTGAGCCAGTCGTGGGCATGGATAATATCAAAATCTTCTGCACGGGCTACCACTCCTGCAATAATCGAGTAGTTGTTGATTTCCTCATGCAAATTGCCCGGATAACCTCCGGCAAACTCCATGCACCCAAGATCGTTGACGTGCATATAGTTGAAGTCGGAATAGATATGGTCGCGGTAACGATAATATTCATTGGGGTCGATCAGATTACCCACACGACCCTTTACATAATCATAATCTACGTCGCGGTAGGCTATGGGTACACAGTTCATAGGCACGATACGCGCGTATGTACGGTCTTCATCGCCCCAAGGTTTGGGCAGACACAGTATGGTTTCTATGTCTCCCTGCGCATGCAACCCTTCGGAAATTCCGAAGTTGGCAGTGGCAAGTCCACCGTAAACATGGGGAGGATACTCCCATCCAAACATTAAGACTTTCATTTGCAGTCCTCCCATTAATATTTATAGGTTTCCATTAGTTCTAACGAACGCAGGATCTCTGCTACGTTCATAGCAAACGACATGGCTCCCCGTCCATGGAACGGAGGGTTACCATCGAAAAGTTCGGGCAGCGTACCCAAGCAGTGGTAGAACATTTCGTCCTCATAACCCACCATCTGACGCTCGATGAAACTCAGTCGGGTGCGTTTGTGAAGCTTCAAGCAGGCCTCCATATAGAAGCCGCCCAGCCAAGGCCATGCTGTTCCCTGGTGGTAGGCGTAGTCGCGTTGTACTTGTGGCCCAACATACATCGGATTATAACCACCGCTCTTGGGCGACAGCGAACGCAGTCCCTTGGGTGTAAGCAATTCGCGCGTACATATATCTATCACTTTCTTTTTCTGATCTTGCGATAGCGGCGAATAGTCGAAAGCTGCCGCAAATATCATATTCGGGCGTACACTCCAGTCTTGTTCCATGCCATCCACATAATCGAAGAGATAGTCGTGCTCATTGAGGAATGTTTTAACAAACGACTCTTGGCATTTCGCTGCCAACGCTCCCAGTTCCCTGGCTCGTGTAGAATTCTTACCCTCCTCGGCAATAATCTCTGCAAACTTGAGCGCATGGTACCATAGTGCGTTGAACTCAACAATATATCCCGTACGTGGAACAACCGGCCGACCATTTGACACCGAGTTCATCCATGTCACGGGTCTGTCCTTGCCGTCTGTCTTTACAAGCACGTTAGCTTCGAGTGTGAGATTGGGATGCCGTTGACTTTCGATATATTTAATAATGTCGAGCACCAACTTGCCATACTTTTCCCGGCACACCTCAATGCCTTCCTCCTTGGCATATTGTTGTATGCACCACACGGCCCACAGCAACACATCCGGCTGCTCTATTTCGTAAAGCTTCACCGACAGAGGCTTACCGTCCATAAATTCGCGCAATCCCTTTTCGGCGGTCTTCATGGCTGCCTCAAAATAATCGCTCTCCTCAATGGATAGCGTGAGCCCGGGCAAAGCTATGAACGTGTCTCGGGCCCGTGCCTTAAACCATGGATATCCGGCTAATATATACTTGTCTCCTGTCTTGTCTTCCACATGGAACTGATGGGCAGCATTAATCAGGCAATGGAAAAAGCTGTCGCGCGGAGACCTGTCATTCACTTCCTTGTCGAACAACGCACGCAATCCCCGAGTTGTAGAGGCTGATGTAGAGGCTGCAAACACCACACTATCGCCCTTGCGGACATTCAGTTCAAAATAGCCGGGCACATACAAATCTTCGCTGGACGCATATCCACGCTCTTGCTCTTTCGGATATTCGATGCCTCGATACCAGTCAGGCGCAAACACAAACTGCACCTTACGCGAGAATTGCATGTAAAGTTCGGGATAGCCAGCATAAAGGCATGTCTTGATGCCATTGTCTACTTCCTGGTAGTCTCGGTTGACGATAGAATTCTCGTGCGTAAACTGTCGCACACTGCGAAATGCCAGGAAAGGCTTGAAGCGCAGTGTCGTTGCAGAATGGGCATCGACTAATGTGTAGCGGATAAGAATGCGGTCTTCGTAATGCTGGAACACAACTTCCTTCTTCATCGCCACGCCTCCCACACGATACACTGTAGTAGGCACCTTGTCGCAGTCGAACCCACGGATGTATTTGTGTCCATTCGGACTAAAATTATTGCCTTGATACTTATGCAAGCCAAGGTTAAACTCAGCGCCATGCTGTATCACGGTACAGTCGAGCGATGAGAGAAGCACATGGTTCTCATCGTCCAGTTCCGGCACTGGAACCACAAGCAATCCGTGGTATTTTCTCGTGTTACAGTCAACGATGGTAGAGCATGCATATGCCCCCGACCTATTTGTACGAAGAATCTCCTTGGACAAGGAGTCTTGCAGGTTGGTCATCGTAGCTGCTTCAAATTTCAGATAACTCATAGCAGGGATTTAAGATTAAGGTAGGTATATTATTCATATATAGTTAGTTCAACAGATGAAGCAAGCTCTGCTTCGACAGGCACAAGCTCACCTATGTCAAAGGTAAGCAAAAAAAGAAACAAATCAAAATAAATAACCACTTTTCTATTATTATTTTTTGAAAAGTCCTGTATCTTGCAAGAAACAGAGGAGGGAGCAAGACAAAAGCGTTGCGAAACCCAAGCGATTTTTAGGAGTAAACAGAAAATTGTAGCACAAAAATATTTGTTATAAATAGTTTTTCGCTACCTTTACAGTTGTATTCCCATACAAAGGTGATATTAGCAATGAAAAAGATACGCTCCATTGATGTACGCCGGCTGATATTCCTGCTTGCCGTTATCATGTTCACAAGCTGTGAGGACATATTCCATACCCACCCCTATGACATGAATTTCAAAGGTGAAGGCAATATCAACGCCCGGAATATAGAACGGATAAAGACGCTGTGCAAGGACAAGGACACCCTGCGCTTTGCCGTGATCAGCGATACCCACATCTGGTATGTGGAGACGGAGGCAGCAGTAAACGATATTAATAAGCGCGACAGTATAGACTTTGTGATACATAGTGGCGACCTCACCGACTCGGGCACCACCTTCGAATATAAACAAGCCCGAAAGTTTTTGGGACGCCTCAACAAACCCTACGTCGCCCTCATAGGCAACCACGACTTTCTGGGTACAGGAGAACAAGGCTACGACTGGATGTATGGCAAACGGAATTTCAGCTTTATCATCAGCGGCGTCAAGTTTGTATGCATTGATACCAATGCCACGGAATATAACCACATGGCCGCCGTGCCCGATTTCACCTTTATGGAAAACGAAGCCAAAACCGGCACCATGCCGTTCGACCGCACAATAGTTGTGATGCACGCTGCTCCTTATAGCGAGCAATTCAACAACAACGTCTCCAAGGCTTTCAACTATTACCTGCACATGTTCCCGGGACTCATGTTCTGTATTAACGGACATGAACACAACAGTGTCATCAGAGACATCTTTAATGACGGAATTTTATTCTATGGCATAGACAGTGTGTCGCATCGCAGTTACCGCATCTTCACCATTACACCGGAAGGTTATGAACAAGAGAATATTGATTATTAGTCTCCTGGTGTTCACCCTGCCCCTGACAGCATGGAGCCGGACAGCAGACGAAGACTCTGTCACAACTGTCGCTATATCCCCTGCCCTCAGCGCATCCGGAGACAGCATATATGTGCAGTCCGCCAAAGAGCAACCCTACGACAGGCGCGTGCACCGATACCGCAAGTATTGGGCCTCGCTCATCCCCACAGAACTCATCATACAAAATGCCGGAAACATGGGTTTGGTTTCCGCAGGGATAGGCTGGGACTATGGTGCACGTCGACAGTGGGAAACACAACTGCTCTTTGGCTATATCCCCAAATACAAAAGCCACCGCAGCAAGCTCACCATTACCTTAAAAGAGAACTACACACCCTGGAGCTTGTTTCTGAAAAAAGGGTGGACCCTGGAGCCACTGCGTTGTGGCATCTACATCAACACCGTGGCAGGACATGAGTTTTGGAAAAAGCAACCTCAAAGATACCCCGACAAATACTATCATTTTCTCTCCACCAAATTCCGCTTCAACGTATTCGTTGGACAAGGTGTAGAGAAAATTATTCCCGCCAATCATCGGAAATTCATCCGAAGTGTCACCTTTTTTTACGAGTTGAGCACCTGCGATCTATACATTCGTAGTGTCTTTCTGGACAAGAAAGTACAACCGTCGGATGTCGTCGGGCTATCGCTGGGACTTAAACTCCTCCTCCTGTAAAAGGAAGGAACAGCAACGCCCGCACATCTTCTCCCCAGTCTGCCCATAGGCTCGCGCACACGGAAAAGCACGAGACAATCCCAAGATAGCAGCCCGTAAAGGTTATTGCCGATATTATCCTAAATGGTTTGCAGGCACTCTTCCAGTGCTCAGGCTCCCTATGTTCAAGTGGTTTGCAACCATTATATGTTAAATAAGATTACTGTTTTTCGAGGCATCATTTTTGAAGCATTTAGAGAAAAAGACGCCATGTTTTGACCTGTGTTTTTGGTTGAGAAAAAGGAAAAATATCAAAGTCTTTGCGTTTACTATCTTATCATGGTGTGTTTTGACTTTAATGGTCGTGCGAAAGAAGCCTACTCGCTATGCGTTTAGGGCTTCTTCGCTCTGCCATTCGATATCCAACGACGACTGACAAATATGGGGTCGCAAGAAGATTTTTATTAAATAGCTGACTATCAGCCAACTGCGAATTACCGCAAATTTCGCGAATTTAGAACCGATGGCTTTTCGTTTTTAAATTCGCAAAGCATGGACGGGTGTTTGTAAATAAAAATACGAGTGTTTCTGTTTTTGGGGATAAAGGAACAGAAAAGCCGAAAACACCCTGCTCGATTCGGGCATCCTTTTCATAGCTCATAGGCTTTCTCTATGTGACATGACAAACATTTATATTTGTTTGGGGCAACATTGGGTTGCAGCCCGGAATATCAACAGATAATGATTGTTGTGTAAGAATTAATGCGTACCTTTGCACTTCATTTAGCAAGCTCCATGTTTTCAAAAGATATTTACATGCCCATCATCAAGCTGGGTATTCCTATTGTTATAGGCCAGATAGGCACTATTATCCTCACTTTTGCCGATACCATTATGATTGGCCACCACTCCACAGCCGAACTCGCGGCTGCCGCTTTTGTGGGGCAGATATTCATGCTGGGCATTCTGGTAGCCATGGGATTTGCATACGGACTCACACCACTTATCGGCAATAGCTACGGGCGAGAGGAAACGGGTCGAATCGGAGCACTGGTACGCAACGGCCTTGCTGCCAACACAATGCTGGCACTGTTGTTGATGACGATTTACAGCGTGCTCTATTTCTTCATAGACAAACTCGGTCAGCCCGAAGAGCTGCTGCCCTATGTGCGTCCGTATTACATTGTGAACCTCGCGTCGATTCCATTCGTGTGTTGGTTCAACGTGTTCAAGCAAACGGCCGATGGTTCCACCGATACCAAAACACCGATGTGGATATTGCTTTCGGGAAACCTTGTGAACATCTTGGCTAACTGGATACTGATTTATGGTAAGCTGGGAATGCCGGAGCTGGGCATTTTGGGTGCCGGTCTGGCCACGCTCTTCTCGCGCATCCTCATGACGGTTGCCATTGCGTGCGTGTTCTTTGGAAGCCGGCGTTACAAACCCTTTGCCCAGGCTTTCAGGCAGAGCAAGGTGACACGGACCGACCAGCTGCTGCTCAACCGCATGGGATGGCCTTTGGGTATGCAGATGGGTATGGAGTCGGGGGCGTGGTCGTTGTGCAGCATCATCGTGGGCTGGATTGGTGCCACGTCGCTGGCAGGACATCAAATCATGCTTTCTATCAGCCAGTTGTTTTTCCAGATATACTATGCTCTGTCGGCCGCAGTGGCCATCAGAATCAGCCTTTTTCACGGACAGCACGAATATGAAAAGATTACACCTACCGCCTGGGCAGGCTTTCATCTGTGTTGTGTGGTGGCCGTGTTGATTGCTATACCTGTATGGGTGTTCCGCCATGACATCGGTTGGCTTTTCGCCGATTCCGAAGAGATAACGAGCATCGTAGCCGGAGCTATCCTACCCCTGCTCATTTATCAAATTCCTGATAGTCTACAGTGTGTCTTTTCAAATGCACTGCGCGGCTTGTCAAACGTCAAGCCACTCATGCTTGTGGCGTTCATCGCCTATTTTATGGTATCCATTCCGCTGAGTTATGTGTTCGGTATCGTGATGGGCGGTAGCTTGGTGGGGGTGTGGTTTGCGTTTCCGATAGGACTGTCGGTTTCCGGAACGCTCTACTATTATTTCTACCGCCGCACACTGTCGAGATTGACTTGATCGGCAAATACCACATCAAGCTGGCCAACGACCTCAACTATCAGTATCCCAAACACACAAAAGCATCCACCGTACAAAAGCAATGCGTGCTTTTGTTTTATTATAGGTATTGAGCCTGCTCTACGGTCTCTTCCTTATTTTTCAACTTTCTTCCGAGTATATTTCTTGCCGTTTTACACAACAAGTCTCTCGTAGGCAGCACCAACAAACCCATGGCGTCGAGTGCTAAGGTTTGTATATTATCGGTATTGGAAAGTTCCAACGCTGTTGAAATTAAAAACATGAAGATAGAAATTATTTATAGATTCATGTAATAAAAGTAAAGGTCAGGTCGTTATCATGGTATAACATTCTAATTCTTGTATGCCTATGAAATATTTTACTCATGAAGAACTCAGTCCCTCAGAAACCACACTGAACATTATCCGTCAGATAGCTCATACCTATCGCACGGTCAATGGGGGAAGTCTGCCTGCATCTTACTGCATGAACTGACAGTTGTGTAACACTCAATTTCCCATTAATTTTATGAGAACCATGGTTTCACCCTCGTTGTTGGCGGCCGACTTTACCAACCTAAAGGGTGATATAGATATGATAAACCGCAGTGAGGCCGACTGGCTTCACTGTGACGTGATGGACGGTAGCTTTGTGCCCAACATCTCCTTTGGCTTCCCCGTGATAGAAGCCGTGCACAAGATTTGCACCAAACCACTCGATGTGCATTATATGATTGTAAAGCCCGAGCGATATATTGTGCAAACAGCTAAGATCGGAGCCATGATGATGAGCGTGCATTATGAGGCATGCGTTCATCTGAACCGAACGATTCATGAAATCCATGAGGAGGGCATGAAAGCTGGTGTTGTGCTTAATCCGTCTACTCCCGTTGCTCTGCTCGAGGATGTAATTGAGGATGCTGACCTCGTGTTGCTCATGAGCGTGAACCCGGGATTTGGCG
Source organism: uncultured Prevotella sp. (assembly GCA_964450065.1). Classification (GTDB taxonomy): domain Bacteria; phylum Bacteroidota; class Bacteroidia; order Bacteroidales; family Bacteroidaceae; genus Prevotella. The sequence continues at coordinate 24,855 of CAYVGR010000010.1, forward strand.
GCCAGAAATTTATTGAAAACACTATCAGGCGCATACACCAGTTACGCCGAATGATTGAGGAAAGTGGTTCTCATGCACTGATAGAAGTGGACGGAGGGGTAAACAACACCACGGCACCACGGCTGGTCAATGCCGGAGCAGACGTACTGGTGAGTGGTAGCTATGTGTTTGGAGCGGAAGATCCTATCCGTACCATTCATAACTTGAAAAAATTAGGATCCACCCAACAGATTTAAGTCTGCCTTTTCCGATTTAAAAAGTTCAAGGCTTCATCGTGTCATGAATGACAAGAGACATCGCATTACACTTCCTTATGGAATCAGATCTGCCACTATGTTTTGTTAAAAATTACAAAACATAGTGCGTTTATGCTCTTTTCTCACACAAAGATTATACCTTTGCACTCGCTTTTCAAGCCTAAGGGTGGTTACCAGAGTGGCCAAATGGGGCAGACTGTAAATCTGCTGGCTCTTGCCTTCGGTGGTTCGAATCCATCACCACCCACTTTTCAAATCAGAACAAACTGACGCATTGGCAATTCACAATGCACCATTTCCAATTATTTTCGCCCTCTCGCACCGACTCATAACATGAAGGTTGACAAGTGGTACGGTTATAATGCTTGTAGAGACATGGGCTTATCCCGTCTCCACCTGCAGCGAACGTCCTGTTGTCTACAGCGTTGTCCCTGTGCAATTCTTCTGCATCGACAACCACAACATTACACAATCACCTGCCATGCAATGTTGAATTACGCACCGTGACGGCTTGATGAGTTTATGAATTATATTCCCTTTCCTGCCATCAATTAAAGAAGTTCCAACTCAATCCGAACCGGAACACACGTCCGTTGAGTGGATGATGAGGCGTTAGGAAATAGTTTTTCTTGCCACTCCCGGCATTAATATGACTCATCATCACAAAGAAACGCGTATGTTTCAGATGAAAATTGGCATATACA
>CAYVGR010000011.1:0-6162 GCA_964450065.1 uncultured Prevotella sp.
TCATCTCTTCACAAAAACTTGCTTTCTTGCAATATGAATTTTATGATGCAAAAGGTGAGTTTATTGATATGAAGGAAGAGATTGAGACTAAGTAACAATACACAAATTGAATAGAAAATCCCCCTATTGTATACAATAGGGGGATTTTTAATATATTTACAGTTTACCACGATTCAGTAAACGCATCAGCTTGTCCTGCCAAAGAGAGTTATGGTATAACCTTAAACCTTATTCTAAACGTCATTTTTTCCTGATCCCAATTCGTCCCCAATAATTCAAAACGACCAATTTGCGATGTAGAGCGGACATGCTTTCCAATGCACGGACACAGATCAAAGTCTCCGATCCGCACGAGTCGAATAGTTTGGGAACAGTCTTCGGGCAACCGACCAAGGTCTATTCCCTCCGGCAGATTATTTTTGTCAACATATTCATAGGTTACAGGAAGGTCGGCCTCGATAAGCTCATTCATTTTCTTCTCGATTTCCTTTTCCTGCTTCCTGTCCGGCTTTCTGTCAAGAACAAAGCTCATTTTACTCTTCTTGCGTTCTACATGTGCATTGCGTGAACGTTCACATCCAAACATTCTGCACATGAGCTGATTAAGCAAATGCTCAGCTGTATGTGCAGGTGGAAACTCTTCTTTGTTATGACTGTTCAAAATATAGTTGTTATCTTCCATCTTGATGCTAAATTTATACACCCTCCCACTATGAGGTAGTAGATCCATATTTACGGTGCCGTCCTTTTCCAGCCCAATAGGAAGAGTCTCTCCCGTAAGTAAGTCTACGGCAGAAACTTCCTGCTCGGGAAGGCCGAGGGTGTTGAAAGCGTGTTCCGGAATAACCACCCCTGCATAAACCCTTTCGTGCGAGAAGTTGACTACAATTAACAACACCTCATCTTCATACTTGCGCAAGAACGCATATTGGTATCTTGGATTGAACTTCCACGTTTGAGGATTTACATACATCAGGTCAAAGAAGTCACCTTCCCGAACAGCCTTCTCCCTGTTTGCCATCCGTAGTATCTGCTGATATTGCAACTGCAAGGCCTTCTCATCACGATAGATTCTGCGTCTGTCAAAATATCCTCGGTACAGCTTGTCGAGATACCAGTAATCGAATATGGTTGTCCGCCCGTCGCGTCCGGAGAATCCCTCTTCGTCCATTCCCGCCTCTCCGAACTCTTGGCCAAAGTATACCATGACCGGATTCCTCCGCAACAGGGTAGACACGATCATGCCAGGAATAGCCTTCCGGGCATCACCACAAAACTCGCTACTGGCTATACGTTGCTCGTCGTGATTTTCCAGGAAGTATAGCATGTGCTCCTTGATGTCGTCCACATTTTGCCAATAATGGGTAATGCTGCTGGCCGACCGGCGATCACAGATAACATCCCTCATGCAATCGTACATTCCTACTTTGTCGTACAGGTAGTCAAAGCCGACCTTGATATAGGTACGGTATAGTCCGGCGTCATACGCTTCTCCTATAAAGTCAATGTGAGGATAGCGTGCCTTGACCACCTGAATGGCATGAGACCAAAATTGCGTAGGAACCATTTCGACCATATCACAACGAAAACCGTCTATGCCCTTGGATGCCCAAAACAAGAGTATGTCTGTCATCTTGATCCAAGTAGACGGTATAGGGTCAAAATGCTCGCTACGTCCTCCCGCATTGCAATAGTCTACACCATAGTTTAGTTTAACGGTTTCATACCAATCGTTTATTCCAGGCGTATTGTCGAAGCGATCATTTCCCGTGCATTTGGCGGGCAGCTCCTCGTAGGGGGTAACATCTCCCTGAGATTCCACCGGACTGATGAAATTGAGCCCGGGGCAATAGTAGAAGTTGTTTTGCGGAGAGAAGTGCATGTTCACATCGTCTCCGTCGCCCAAATCCCTGACACCTTTAGGACGGCAAACAGACTTATATTCCCGAGCCACATGGTTGGGAACAAAATCTATGATGACTTTCATGCCAACCTTATGTGTTCGGGCTACGAGCTGTTCAAACTCCTCCATCCGCCTGTTCACATCGGTTGCAATGTCCGGATCGATGTCATAATAATCTGTAATGGCATATGGAGAGCCTGCTAACCCTTTGATTACAGAAGGGTGCTGGCGGGGTATGCCATATTTGGTGTAATCGGTAGCTGTGGCATGGCGAATCACACCAGTGTACCATATATGAGTAAATCCCATATCGTGGATACGGCAAAGTCTGGTCGTATCCAAGTTGTCCATCTTCCCCACCCCATTCTCTTCGAGCGTACCGTTAGGCTTTCGCGTTGAGTTTTTATTGCCGAAAAGACGGGGAAGAACTTGGTAAATTATAATTTTCTTGTTCATCAATTATCAATGCACAAGATACTTGCATTTTGTTTTAAGTTGGGTTTATAGATTAAGCGTCACCCAAATTTTTAAATCTTCATTATCGGTGGCAACTTGTAGAATCCACCTTAAAATGTAGAGAGACTGCTCCGGTTCTTACCGAAAGCAATCTCTCCGAACTTTCTTTTATCTACACAATGCCGTGAGCTACAACATCTTTGCTGATACGCCCAATCATACCTTGCAAGGCCTTGCCCGGACCACACTCCGTAAAGTCGTCAGCTCCGTCGGCTATCATGTTCCTAACGCTCGCTGTCCACCTTACAGGGCTTGTGAGCTGTGCTATTAAATTCTGCTTCACCTCATCAGCATCGGTATGTGGCTTTCCGTCTAAATTCTGATATATAGGACACTTTGGTGTCTTGAATGTTGTATTTTCTATAGCTGCCTGCAACTCGTCCTTAGCCGGCTGCATCAGTGGCGAGTGGAAAGCCCCACCTACTTTCAAAGGCAGCGCGCGCTTGGCTCCAGCTGCTTTCAATTTTTCACAAGCTTCCAAAACTCCGTCCTTGTCACCCGAAATGACCAGCTGTCCCGGACAGTTATAATTTGCCGCTACAACCACCTTGCCGTCTTTGCTCACCTGAGAGCAAATTTCCTCAACTTTTTCATCCGGCAAGCCAATAATGGCAGCCATAGTGCCAGGGTTCGCCTCGCAAGCCTTTTGCATGGCATTGGCACGTGCTGCAACTAAGCGAAGCCCGTCGTCAAAGCTCAATGCTCCGGCTACAACAAGTGCCGAGAACTCTCCCAGAGAGTGTCCGGCCATCATCGCAGCCTTGCCCTCGTCGCCCATACACAGTGCAGAAACAACACTATGAAGGAATACAGCAGGCTGGGTAACGCGAGTTTCCTTCAACTGCTCGTCTGTACCTGCAAACATGATGTCGGTTATCTTGAAGCCAAGAATCGCGTCTGCCTTATTAAACAGCTCCTCTGCCAGCGCATTATTATCGTAGAGTTCCTTACCCATACCTACAAACTGCGAGCCCTGACCGGGAAATACTAATGCTTTCATATTTCTTTTGATTATTTTTAAAATTACTTTTGCAAAGGTACAAAAAATTAAATACTGCGGCAAAGCCCTAAGCTATAATAAATTAAAACTTGGAAAAGTTTTCCCATGAGCCGAGTCAATCGGCAAGTGCAAAACCATTTCATCTATTATAAAATCCTTGCTATCTCTTCGTCATTCTACCACTATATGTAAAATAGAATTACCTTTTTTCGGTAATTATTTTTAAGCCATCCAGAGAAAAATGCGCCATGTTTCGAATGTCATTATCAGTTGGAAAAACATAAAAAAACGAGGGACGATGCGTTTGCTGTCTTATCATGCTGCGATTCCAGCTCCATCATCATTCGAAAGAAGCCTAATCACCACGCGTTTAAGCCTTCATCATCCTGCCATTCGATATCCAATCACAAGTGATAAAATTGAAGGCGAATAACCAAATTTACCAAACACGCTGACTGTCAGACAAATGCAAACTTCTCTGTATTTCGCGTATTTCAGACAAACCTCGTGCTATTTTTGAATACGCGAAGCATAAAAGGGTGTTTGTAAAGAATATTGCCCACTTTTAATACTGCATCCGTTTTGCCGAACAACAATACCCATAAAGCACCCATGGCATGTTGTTAAGAAAACACTAAGCAAGCACCCAAGGTCAACAAATAAGTTACCTTGGATGCTTCAATGGATTTATCCGAGCGTATCAAAACAATTTGTTGGCCGAATCTTTATTTTTTTCCGTTAATAAGCTTGTAGTATTCTGTGGCTCCTAACAAGAAACAGCCCGTTCCGAAATCTTCAAAATCAGGTACGCTCGTATATGTCACAGGTTGTCCCGCAGAGGGTTCCTTGCCCGTTCCCTGCACATATCCCAAAAAACCATCGGCATGAACGCAGTCGCGTTCGAGGGCAGCCCATGTTTTGTCGCACACTGCACGGTAATCCTTAGCCTTGAGAAGGCCATTGTTGATGCCCCAACTCATGCCATAGAGAAACAGTGCAGAGCCCGTGAGTTCCTTGCCTTCATAATTGGTAGACACCAAGCTCACGTTCCAAAGGCCGTCCTCGCGCTGGCAGCTGGCAAAAGCCTTGGTCATCAAAAGAAAATCTTTCTTCAGTTCTTTGTAATATTTGTCCTTTTTGCCGATGACATCCATCACGCGAACCAAGGCAGCATATACCCAACCATCGCCACGGCTCCAATAACAGTCCTTACCATCCGGTTCCTTGTAGGGAGGTACATAATCTTTGTCGCGGAACCAAAACCCATTGCTCGTATTGAACAGTCCACCGCCACATTCGTTACGGCACCAACGATAGCTCTGCATGGCATAATCCATGTATTTACGGTCGCCCGTGTGCTTGTACATCTGTGCGTAAACCGGCATCGCCATTTGTATGGCATCTATCCAAGTCCAATAGTCGTGACGCCCAGTGGCAATCTGATTGTCAAGATTCTGCCTCAGGTTTGCAATCAGCTCACTGTCAGATTTCCCGGCATACGGCAACAACATCATATAAGTCTGCCCACAGCATTGGTCATCGGCATCGGTCGTGGTCACTCCATTACGAGGAGTCCACTTATGAAAATTTGTCCAGTCCATGGCATACCTGATATAGCGGTCTTGCGGATCGATGTCTTGCAAGGCCATGAGACCCTCATAATACACAGCTCGGGTCCACAGGCTGCTGGGACGCACTTTTTTGACAAACGTGGCACGTGTTGGGTCAGGATATTTGGCCATGAAATAGTTGTTGGCTTTACGGGCAGTAGAGAGAATGTTCTCGGGCGTTTGTGCCATAGAGCTCATCGAAACAGAGAGCAACATGACAAGAAAGAAGATTTTTTTCATTTTAATTTATAGTTTGTTTTATGCAACAAAGATAGTAAAAATAATCCTTATCATTTAAGTTTACAAGTCATTTTTTAGCATCTTCCAATAAAAAGTTGTAATTTTGTGCTATAATATATCATTTTATTTTCACATAATATGTATAGAACTAACACTTGTGGAGAGCTGCGTTTGGCCGATGTCGGTAAAGAGGTTACACTTGCCGGATGGGTGCAGCGCACTCGTAAAATGGGGGGCATGACCTTTGTGGACCTTCGCGACCGCTATGGCATCACCCAGTTTGTCTTCAACGAGGCCGACAACAAGGCTCTCTGTGACCAGGCAAACAAGTTGGGACGCGAATATTGCATCCAGGTAAAGGGAACGGTAACTGAACGCCAAAGCAAGAATTCCAAGATTGATACCGGCGACATTGAGGTTGCAGCCCAAGAGCTTCGTATACTTAGCTCTTCGCTCATACCTCCGTTTACTATTGAGGACAACACCGACGGGGGTGACGATTTGCGTATGAAATACCGCTATCTCGACTTGCGGCGCACGGCTGTCCGTAAGAACTTGGAGCTGCGCCATCGCATGACCATTCTTATCCGCAACTTTCTCGACACACATGATTTTATAGAGGTGGAGACACCAATACTCATTGGGTCTACACCCGAGGGGGCACGCGACTTCGTTGTTCCCTCGCGCATGAACCCTGGGCAGTTCTATGCCCTGCCACAAAGTCCGCAGACCTTGAAGCAGCTGCTCATGGTGGCCGGGTTCGACAGGTATTTCCAGATAGCCAAGTGTTTCCGCGATGAGGATCTGCGTGCCGACCGTCAGCCTGAATTTACACAAATAGACTGCGAGATGAGCTTTGTGGATCAAGACGATGTCATCAATCTCTTCGAGGA
>CAYVGR010000011.1:6262-25674 GCA_964450065.1 uncultured Prevotella sp.
CCGCAAGTGGGTGCCAAGGGGTTGGTATATATCAAATATATGGCCGACGGCTCTGTCAAAAGTTCTGTCGATAAATTCTACAGCCCTGAAGTGCTGGCTGAAATCAAGGAAAAGATGGGAGCCAAAGACGGAGACCTTGTCCTGATTCTATCCGGCGACAACGCCAACAAGACGCGTATTCAGCTTTGCAGCCTGCGCCTTGAGATGGGCGAGCGTCTCGGCCTGCGCGACAAGAATGTGTTTAAGTGTCTTTGGATTGTCGACTTCCCGCTATTTGAGTGGAGTGATGAGGAACAGCGCCTCATGGCAACCCATCATCCCTTCACCATGCCTAATCCTGATGATATTCCCTTGCTCGACGAGCATCCCGAGCAAGTGCGTGCCAAGGCGTACGACTTTGTGTGCAATGGCATTGAGGTTGGTGGCGGAAGTATTCGTATTCACAACACCCAGCTTCAGGAGAAGATGTTTGAGGTACTTGGCTTCACCCGCGAAAGCGCAGAGGCACAGTTTGGCTTCCTGATGAACGCCTTTAAGTATGGTGCCCCTCCTCATGCAGGATTGGCGTTCGGTTTGGATCGCTTTGTAAGTATCATGGCCGGACTTGACAGCATTCGCGACTGCATTGCCTTCCCCAAAAACAACAGTGGCAGGGATGTCATGCTCGATGCCCCATCTCAAATTGACACCAAGCAGCTTGAAGAATTGCAGATTAAGCTTGACCTGAAAAAATAAGCATCAGAGAGCAAATAAATATACTATCGAGTAGGAGGAAAACGAAAAGGCTTTCTTCCTACTCTTCGTTTTCCGACCTCTCACACCACCGTACGTGCCGTTCGGCATACGTCCGTTTCTATTTTCGAACCATTCGAGATACGCCCCCATTAAAGTAGCATACCCTGCTGCGCGCCGATTCTTGTTTTTTAGTAAGCATAAAGCACTGTGGAAAGATAGCGCTCGCCTGTATCCGGCAGTAGGACGACCACGGTTTTTCCCTCGTTTTCCGGTCGTTTGGCAATTTGAGCAGCAGCAAAGGCAGCAGCTCCGGAAGAAATACCCACCAACAGTCCATCTTGTCCGGCTAAACTGCGACCGGTGCGAATAGCCTCATCATTGCCTACCCTCACCACTTCGTCTACCACATGAGCATCGTATGTTTGGGGAATAAACCCTGCACCAATGCCCTGAATTTTATGTGCCCCGGGATTTCCGCCACTGAGCACCGGTGACGTTTCAGGCTCCACTGCTATAATCTTTACCTCGGGATTTTTCTCTTTCAATAGTCTGCCAACGCCCGACACCGTTCCTCCGGTACCTACCCCGGCCACAAAAATATCTACTTGCCCGTCTGTATCGTTCCATATTTCCACACCCGTGGTCTCGTAATGCTTCTGTGGATTGGCCGGATTATCAAACTGGCCGAGGATGATTGCTCCCGGAATACTGTCGCAAAGCTCCTCCGCAGCCTTTATCGCCCCATTCATTCCTTCTGCCCCACTCGTCAGTCTTACGTCCGCACCGTATGCCCTCACAAGGTTTTGTCGTTCCTTGCTCATGGTCTCGGGCATCGTAAGAATCAGCTTGTAGCCTCGCACGGCAGCCACCAAAGCCAGACCCACACCGGTGTTTCCACTGGTTGGCTCTATAAGTGTAGCCCCTGGTTTCAAGCGCCCGGCTTTTTCAGCGGCATCGATCATGGACAAGGCGATACGATCTTTCGCACTTCCTCCGGGATTAAAATATTCTACCTTTGCAATAAGAGGAGTTTTTAAACCTTCTGCTTTCGAAAACTTAGGCAATTCCACCAATGGTGTGTGGCCTATCAAATCTGTGATTTTCTTAAATATTTTTGCCATAACATGTATGTTATTTATCTTTTTACGGTGAAGTTACTATTAAATGTATGCCATGTTTGGCGTTTTACATACCACGTTCATGGTATGGTAAACATCCAACACATCTGCCTATTTACTACCCAACTCCGGGTTAGAGCCAAGTTGTTCTCTTCTTGACTTGGATTTTACCACAAGCCAAACGCCGGTGAACACAAGAACAATGGCAATGCCCTGGGGCCATGTGAAAACGCCCAAACCCATCAGCACTGTAACCGCTACCGACACAATAGGCTGCACATAATTATATACACTGACCACCGTTGGGCGTAACACACGCTGCCCTGTAATGGAAAGCAAATAGCTGACAAACGTGCCAAAGAACACCACATATCCTGTTTCGAGCCAAGTCTTGACCGGAATATCCGTCCATGGCAATGCTACTATATGATTGGTCGTAAAGGGAAGTATCATGACCGCAGACCAGGTGAACATCCATTTGTTCACCGTCACCACGCTATATCTCTTAATTAAATGATTAAAAAGAGAAAGATATAATGCAAACGACATTTGCGCGGCCATACACATCAAGTCGCCTCGAACATCGCCCACTTGACTGTCGGCTGCCGACATGCTGGTCAAAATCAGTATCACTGCCCCGCAACATCCTGTAAACACTCCTCCGGCCTTTCTCAATGTAATGGGTTCTTTCAGAATAAAAAACGAAAGAATCATTGCAAAGATTGGCATCGAGGTGGTAACAATGCTCGCATTAACCGGCGATGTAAAGCTCAGTCCAATGGTATAAAGACACTGGTTGAATACAATCCCAAACAAACCGGCTCCTGCAAAAAGGAAAATATCTCGACGGGGAACCCGTTCCGCCTTGACAAAGATAGATGCTGTCCAAAACAACAAGGCCGCCCCAAAAACCCTGAAACTCACCATAGAGATGCCATCCAAGCCGTTGTTCATGGCGTCTTTGCCCAGCGGAGCCATCAAACCCCATATTGCCGCAGCTGTAAACATGCTTAAATGAGCCTGGAGTGGTTTTCTGTTGTTCATCTTGCTACATATACTAAAAAACGTTACAAAGTTACTAATAAAAAACGATTAAGGTTTGCAAATGGAGTTTTTTTGCTATATTTGCCATAGAACCAGAACCTGTAACAATATGAAAAAATATGCTGACTATATTAAACAAATCGAGATAGAATCGCTGTGGGGAGGTCGCAAGCATATCATTTGGAATTTAGACCGACGGGTGAACATCCTCAGTGGTGTGAACGGTGTGGGCAAATCGACGATACTCAACAGAGTGACCAAAATCATTTCTACCAATGGGGAGTCGCCTAACAAAGTGGCAAAGGGCGTTTATGTAAAATGGGAGCCTAATGACGCTACCCACATACGCTATGACGTTATCAGGAGTTTTGACCGCCCATTGCTCAATGCCAAAACCCTGAATCAAATAGACCTGTCTCTCGTTACGGAACTTGATTGGCAGTTATTCCAGCTCCAACGCAGGTATTTAGATTACCAAGTTAATATTGGCAACCGCATCATACATGTATTGCAGAGCGGTGAGCCCGATGCATCAGAACAAGCACAGCAGCTGTCTGAACCCAAAAAGAAATTTCAGGATATCATAGACTCGCTGTTTGCCGACACAGGCAAAAACATCATCAGAACCGAAAACGAGATACGTTTCAACCAGATAGATGAAGTACTCCTGCCCTACCAGCTTTCGAGCGGAGAAAAACAAATGCTCGCCATACTGCTCACCGTACTTGTGGAAGACAATCAAAGCTATGTGCTCCTTATGGACGAGCCGGAAGTAAGCCTTCATATAGAATGGCAAAAGCAGCTTATCGACCTGATACTCGAACTTAATCCAAACGTTCAAATTATTCTCACCACCCACAGCCCCGCCGTGATTATGAAAGGGTGGATGGATAAAGTGACCGAGGTCAGCGACATTACGGTCTCTGAATAATCGGCTCCGCCACCATGGGTGCCTATCCCTGTGCAACCCGATATAAGTTTCCATATGCAGCCTGTCTGTCAGCAGCCAAACAATTATGAAAGCTATGGGTAAACGATTACATGACAATCTGAATTCATCATACTTTGAAGCAGCTAACCGACTCAAGTCCAAAAACTCCAGACAAAAGATTGCAGCTTACGTAGAAAGCTACGACGACATTTTTTTCTGGAGGCAAATTCTTAGTCGGTTTGAAACCGACAATGTTTATTTTGAAGTGTTGTTGCCCACACGTGTTAATCGGTTAGGACGTGGCAAGAAAGCCGTGTTGATGCAACTACTTTCCAATAAGGTGGGGAAAAACATGATTGCGTGTGTCGATGCCGATTACGATTACCTGGAGCAAGGTGCTACTGCCACATCAAAAGAAATCAATAACAACCCTTACACCTTTCACACATACGCTTATTCAATAGAGAATTTGCTATGCTATGCAGAGTCTCTGCACAATGTTTGTGTAGCGGCAACTCTAAACGATCGCCACATCTTCGATATCGAAAAATACCTTGCAGATTTTTCAGAGGCAATCTTTCCCTTATTTGTGTGGAATATATGGTATTATCGAACTCCTAATTACAACGAGTTCACCATCACCGAGTTTCTCAGAGTTATAGAAACAGGTCACTTTTCGTTCAATAACGTGGGGGAAATCATCAAGAAAGTAAGGCGCAAGGTGGGCAGAAAGGTGGAGCAACTGCAACGTATCAATCCCAATGCCCACAAAAGCTATGCAGAGGTAAAGAATGATCTCAAGCGATTGGGAGTAACCCCAAAAACAACCTATCTCTATATCCAGGGACATCACCTGTTCGACAAAGTCGTGGTACCAATGATGACCAAGATATGCGAGAAACTGATAAGAGAACGCGAACAAGAAATATCAAGCCAAAGCGTACATGGCACTCAACGCCGCAACGAGCTGACCTGCTACACCAACAGTGTGGAAGACATTGTGCCTATGTTGAAAAAGAACTACGGCTACATGCAGTCCGAACAGTTCCAGGCTATCAAAGCTGACATCGAGAAGTTTATGCAGTCCTTTGAAAACAACATGCATAACAAAGAATCAAGACAAAAAGAAGAGAATATATAAAACCATTCATTAATATAAGTCGTAACACATGAAAAAAACGATTATCACACTGCTCTTGGTCTGTGTGTGCACACTTGGAGCTAATGCACAACTGCTCTATAAGATTTCAGGCAACGGATTAGAAAAGCCCTCTTATATCATAGGGACACACCATTTGGCCAATACTGGATTTATAAACAAAATACCAGGGGTGACCGACGCGCTTACTAACACCGAGCAGATGTATGGAGAACTGCCTTGGGACAACATGATGAATCCTGACAGTGTGAAATATATGCAGGCTGCTATGATATTGCCCAACGGGACAAAACTAAAAGATGTGCTCACTACCGAGCAATATACCAAGCTCAACAACTATCTAAAGAAGGCCATGCAGGTAGATTTAAGCAGCCCGCAAGTAGAGGCACAGATGGGCAGCATGACACCCATGGCCATAACCAATCAACTCACATTGCTGTCGTTCATGATGAAACACATGGGTGAGTTTGACCCAACCAATACCTTCGACCAATATTTCCAAGCCCAGGCCAAGAAGAATAATGAGTATGTTGGAGGGTTGGAAACTGTAGCATTCCAAACGAAGACTTTGTTCAAAAGCTTTCCCATGAGTCGCCAGGTTGAGCTGTTGATGTGTTTTCTCGACCATACTGAGTTCATCGAACAAATGAATGAAAAGATGGCCGATGCCTTTTATGCACAAGATCTGAATGCTCTGAAAGCTGCCATGGACGAGAAGCTGAATAACAGTTGCGACAACAAACCCGAAGAAGACGACCTTATCATCTACAGCCGCAATGCACATTGGCTCGCCCAAATGCCTGCCATTATGGCTGCCAAGCCCACCTTTTTTGCCGTAGGAGCAGGACATTTGCCCGGTGAAAAGGGTGTACTCGAAGGCCTTAGAAGTCTCGGATACACCGTGGAAGGCGTTCGGTAAATAAAAACAACAGCTATCAACACAAAAACAAATGAAAAAGAACAACCTGTCACGTCGAGATTTCCTAAAGCGACTTGGCTTGGGAATGGGTTCTGCAGCTCTACTCAGTATAGAACCTTTAACAAGTATTGCCAATCCCAAAAAGAGATTCGTACCCACTAATGGGAGATACTATAGCCAGGAAACAGGAAACATGACCTACCGTGTAAACCATTTTACCAAAGACAAGGTCTCGCTCTTGGGCTACGGCATGATGCGTCTGCCCAAAAAGGACGGACAGATAGATCAGGACATGGTAAATCAGGAGGTGGACTACGCTCTTGCACATGGCATTAATTATTTTGACACCGCACCGGCTTATCGCGGTTCAGAAAAAGCTACGGGCATTGCCCTAAGTCGGCATCCGCGTAAGTCATACTACCTTGCCACCAAGATGTCTAACTTCGGCGACACCAGCTTTGAGGCATGCAAGGCCATGTATGAGAACTCCTTCAAACAGTTGCAAATAGACTATTTTGACTACTACCTGCTCCATTCCGTGGGTGGTGGCGATGGCATGGGACTTTTTAATAAGCGGTTTATCGACAATGGCGTGCTCGATTTTCTATGTAAGGAACGCGACGCCGGACGCATACGGAATCTTGGTTTCTCATACCACGGGGATGTAAAGGTATTTGATTGGTTAGTAGATCATCGCGAGGAATATGGATTTACATTTGCACAAATCGAGATGAATTATATAGACTGGCGACATGCCAAACAAGGGCGGAAAATCGATGCCGATGCAGAATATCTCTATGGCAAATGTGAAAAAGTTGGTATGCAATGTGTTGTGATGGAACCTTTACTTGGTGGCCGTCTCGCCAAAGTTCCCGAGGAAGTCAGAATGGAATTTGAAAAACGACGTCCCGATGCATCTCCTGCCTCGTGGGCTTTTCGCTGGGTAGGAACACATCCTAATATTTTGGTAACCCTTAGCGGTATGACAACCATGGATGTGTTGCAAGAGAATGTAAGGACATTCTCTCCTCTCGACCCGTGTACGACACAGGAAAACAACTTTATGGCCAAGATTGCCGACCAGATGGCAGGCATCCCTGTCATCCCTTGTACCGACTGTCACTACTGTTTGCCCTGTCCCTACGGAGTTGCAATCCCAAGCAACTTTGCTGTATATAATGAAGCCGTGAACGACAAGTCTGTCCCAGCAGACAAAACAGCACCAGACTATGCTGAAAAGCAAAAGGCTTTCTACAACAAGTATATAGCTGCAATTCCTGAGGAAGGGCGAGCTATCCAATGTGTCGACTGTGAAGAATGTCTGCCCAAATGCCCTCAACAAATTCGCATTCCTAACCAGATGGCAAGACTTGTGGACATGTTGCGGATAGAGGAGGGATAACGTCCCCGGAATAAATTTAACCACGATTATCTCATTATCCTGTGTGATGTTTCCTACTTTTGTAAAACAAAACTTGTCACAGCATGCCACAAGACTTTCCCCAATCTCTTCTATCCAATAAAATTCAGCTTATCGCTTTCGATGCCGACGACACTCTTTGGGACAATCAGAGCCACTTTGAGCATGTTGAAAACAAATACTGCGAGATCCTTTCGCCCTACGGACATGTCACGGAGGTGTCTGCTGCACTGTTCAATATAGAAAGCACCAACATGCCACTGTTGGGTTATGGCTGCAAAGCCTTTACTATCTCACTTGTCGAAAATGCTGTGAAGTTCAGCAAGGGAAAGGTTTCGGCCAACGACATTCTGCGCATTGTGGAATTAGGCAAGGAGCTGCTCTCGCTCCCCGCCACTCCCCTGCCCCACGTGATCGATACACTGAGAGCTATTCGCAGGATGAAGCAATACAAGATGGCGGTGTTTACCAAAGGAGAACTGCTCGACCAACAGAACAAGCTTGTACGCTCGGGACTCACCGAATATTTCGATGACATTGTTGTAGTAGCCGACAAAACACGAAGCGAGTACCTCTGGCTGTGTCACATCTTCGACACAGACATCAATCACTTGCTCATGGTGGGAAATTCCTTTAAATCAGATATCGAACCCGTCTTGCAACTTGGGGGCTATGCAGTTCACATTCCCTTCCATACCACTTGGCAACACGAAGAGACAGAGGAATATGAACATCCGCATCTAATAAGATTAGCAAGTATACAAAACCTGACCAACATTCTCCCCTTGGAGAGCTAAGGGGGAGAATATTAGTCCAACTGAATAATCAAGAAGGTAGCCCCTTTTAACCGACCCTCCTTTCGCATTGCACCTTATTCAGCTTGCTGTTAACATCAGCCGAATAGGTGCAATAAGTATAGAGCAAGCTCTATCAAGAAACTACAGTTTCCCTTTGGATACTTATACCATCTTCTTGGGGTCGAGTATCTCTTCGAGTTGTTCCTTGGTGAGCATTTTCTTTTCCAAGGCTATTTCATGCAGACACTTGCCCGTCTCCAAGGCTTCCTTGGCAATCTTGGTGCTGTTCTTATAGCCAATATATGGATTCAGGGCCGTGACAATGCCTATAGACTGCTTGACTACCTCCTTATTATGCTCAGCATTAATGGTAATACCCTTCACACACTTGTCCTTCAACGTGTCCATGACATGGGCAAGCCACGTGATGCTCTCGAACAAACATTCAGCAATGACAGGCTCCATGACATTAAGCTGCAGCTGACCAGCCTCGGCGGCCATAGCCACTGTGGTATCGTTTCCTATCACCTTAAAGCAAACTTGATTAACAAGTTCCGGGATGACAGGGTTTACTTTGCCCGGCATGATAGATGATCCCGGTGCCATTGGTGGCAGGTTTATTTCGTGCAAACCACAACGAGGACCAGAAGCCATAAGACGAAGGTCGTTGCATATCTTGGAAAGCTTCACCGCCAAACGCTTCAATGCGCACGAATAACTTACATAATCTCCCGTGTCGGGCGTAGCCTCTATCATATCAGGAGCCTTCTTAAACTCCTCTCCCGTCAGTTCACAGAGATATCTGGTGACTAAATCATCGTAGCCCGGTGCGGCATTCAGTCCGGTGCCAATAGCTGTGGCACCCATGTTGATACCCAGCAACAGCTTCGCGTTGTAGCCAAGATGTTCTATCTCTTCTTGCAGATTATTGGCATATGCCGTAAATTCCTGCCCCGAAGTCATGGGCACAGCGTCTTGCAGCTGGGTACGCCCCATCTTCACAGCATCCTTAAACTCAACGCCCTTTTCACGGAAAGCCTCCACCAGCTCCTCCAAGCTCTTCACCAACGCCTTGTTCATTCTTACAACCGCATAGCGCAGGGCTGTTGGGTATGCGTCGTTGGTAGACTGCCCATAGTTTACATGGTCATTGGGGTAACAATGTTGATAGTCACCCTTTTCATAACCCATGATTTCCAGGGCACGATTGGCCAGCACTTCATTGGCGTTCATATTGACAGAAGTTCCTGCCCCACCCTGCATCATGTCCACGGGAAAGTTATCCCACAGCTTGCCCTCAATCACGTCATCGGCTGCTTGGCTTATGGCTTTGGCTATCGTCTTGTCAAGCACACCCAGCTCAGCATTGGCCATGGCTGCAGCTTTCTTAACATATGCTATGGCAATGATAAAATCAGGATAATCCTTCATTTTATTACCGGATATTTGGTAATTGTTAATGGCACGCTGCGTCTGCACACCATAGTAAGCCTCTCCCGGTACTTTCAATTCGCCCAAAAGGTCTGACTCCACTCTGTACTTTTCGTTTGTGTTCATTGCTTCAAAGTTTTTATTTAAGATTTTTCGGTTCGTGTCTTTAGTCTTATCAGCCAACCCTAATCCCATACATATTTTCTTCCCTCTCCTCCATCGCCCTGCCATGCCTATAAGCAGGGAGGGGAATTACAGATGTGTATAAAATCTGGAGATTAGTCCTGTCCTTACTGTTGGCTTAATTTTATTACTGCAAATTTATAAAATAATAAACTTGCTTACGGTTTGTAACAGTTAATAATGTTTAATACCGATATCCATTACAGCACTACTTCCGAGAATTGATTACGGCTCCATTGGACTCAATCCGCATCCCACTGTATATCAACATATAAGCCACGCTGCACAGCGTAGCTTATACTCATTACACAAAAACATTATGAACTAATACTGAGTTGATTTTCTCAAATCAAAACTATAATAATCAGGGGCATCATATGGTTTATGCTTTGTTGTTCCTGCCCCTGTCTTTTCCTATTCAACAAGATATAAAGTCCATGGTTAGAGACATATCTTTTCTGTTGCGGGCACTCCGTCAGCATCCTGTACATACACCATGGCGAACCTTTCGCTGGCAATAGCGCTCACATTGCATACAGATATCGTAACCCAGGAGTGCACCCAACATGAAGTCTTCTTCGGGCGAGAGGGCGCTCAGTGGCTTGTTGACAACAAAACGCACAGCATCCAAACATTCCTTACGTCCAAAAAAGAGGTTGATAGTCTGCTCACCGGCAGGATATACGATGTAATGGATGTTCTGACGTTCCAACCGCCTGATGGCAAAATCGGCATAACGGCGGTTGAAAGTATAAAGCACCATTTGGCGCACACCTTTCTGATACTCGTATATGTGGTTCATGAGAACCTTTATCTCTACTGGCAAATCAGACATGTTCATTCATGCACTTTAATAATAATAACAATAGGCGTGTTTCCCTGCTGTCGCTTGCGGCTTAGAACCCAAGCGTGGGAATCCATGCATCGATACGATCCTCGGTCTTGTCGTCCTCGTTTTCTTCGTCGAGAGGCAAACCAACAAACTTACCGTCTACCACTGCTGCAGAATCGTCGAACTCGTAACCGTCGGTTGCAACCTGCCCCACTATGGTAGCTCCGGCTGCCAAGGCGGCATCATACAATTCTTTCATACCATCGCAGAATGTATCGGAATAAGAAACAGCGTCGCCACAGCCAAAAACAGCAACCTTCTTGCCGGCCAAATCAGCTTCCTTCACAAGGCTTACTCCATCGAACCAATCGTCCTGCAACTCTCCGCCTCCCCATGTAGAGGTACCAAGGAGGATGTTGTCTGCACCTTCGAGCTGCTCAGTCGTCAGATCTGTAACTTCAATGACTTCAGCACCCAACTTGCCACCAATAGTCTGTGCGATGCTCTCGCATGTTCCGGTTGAAGAACCGTATACTACAATGATTTTTTTCATTTCCAATTAGATTTAATACTACATTCTATATTTATTGTTGCAAAGATAACAGATTATTGTTTATGCCACAATACCTAAAAATGGGGGTTTGCAAGAATACCTACAAATGATGAACACCTTTTGTACAGGATAAAGTTGTGACGTAGAATTGTATAAAAAACTTCACTGTAAAACGGTCTTTGTTATCTCGCGTTATAGAACTAAAAACGCCATGTTTAGTCCATGTTTCCACAAAAACACGCATAGCGGAAATAAGACTGTCGATGCGTCGAAGGCTTTATGGCATGGTGGTTAAGGCTCATTGGCATGGCGATTAAAGCTCAGTGACGTGGCGACAGAGCCTTAAACGCCGTGCCATGACTATCTATTGCCTCGAAAATTACACTGCAAAACTTCATCCGCCAACCGACCATTTGCGTAAGTACTTCATTATGAACAAGTTGTAAAAACGTTTCATTTTTCCCGTATTTCGCACAACGATTTTTTCGTTTCAAAATACGCGAAATATAAGAGCTGTGTTGTAAAGTTTTATGGTCAATCTGTATCTGTATGTCCAGTTCTCTTCCACCTAACAAAAGAGACACTCGAAATCACATCGAATGTCTCTTTCAATAATCTAACAGTTCAAGTGGAAGAATTGTATTCTCACTTGTATTTTAATTATTACTATTTCGCCTGAACTTGATAAATGCTACACATTATCAATATCATTTATTTTCATCTACTTAAAAATGAAACTTCAGGTCGGCTCCAATCTGCAGGGGGTTGCCACGCTGAGCAAACCAATTGGTCTTTCCGGTAGCTCCACTGCTCACCGCAAACACATTGTAGCGGCTGTCGGTAAGGTTTCGTCCCCATACGTTGAGTTTTACTTTACCCAAGTCGAATGCCAAGTGAGCACCAAGAACAGTATAAAGTTTTTGGCTCGTTGTGTTGGCTTCATCCCAATAAATCTTGCCTTGCCCGTTTACATTGGCACCTACAGTGATACTTCTAAGCAAACCAAGGTTTGCCAAGTCGAAACGGTAGTCGAGGCTCGCTGCAAAATTATGCTCGGGCACAAATGGCACTTTGTTGTCTTTGTAGTCCACAAAGGTCTTCTTTCTGTTCACCATAACCGTATCCGTATATTCATCGAATGCAGCATGGGTATAGCCGTAGTTAAGCATCCACGACAGGTGGTCGTCGATAGCCAATCCACGCATCGAAGCCTCCACACCACAACTCATGCTCTTGCCTGCATTGGTCATCATACGTCCAAAACCATAATTGCCGGCCATTTGAGAAAGCTGCTGGTTCTCTATCTTCATGTAGAATGCTGCCAAATCAAATTGAACCTTGTTGTCGAACAGGTTAAGGTGCATGCCTACCTCGTGATTCCAGCTGATTTCCGGCCTGTAAATAATGGTGCGCTCTATATTGTCATAGTCGGCCTTGGTGTGTGGCACCACGTAGTCAGCACGCTGAGTGCTGTTGTTCTGGATTTCTGTTTGCAATATATCAGAAAACATCTGGATATTGTAACCTCCGGCACGATACCCCTTGCTCACCGTGGCATACACGTTGCTCCCATTGTCGGAAAATCTATAGGTAAGTCCAAACTTGGGCAAGAGTTCCTCAAAATGACTATGACGCCGATCGTTGAGCATGGACGAAACATTCACCGTAGCCTCACGACCCATGACTTTGGCCGTGGAAGAAACAGAAGCCTCCGAATCATATACAATGCGCACATAGTTCCAATCGTAGCGCAAGCCAAGCGTGGCGGTGAGTCGGTTGGTGATGTCGAAGTTAGACTCGTGATAGAATCCAAGGTTGTAAGTGGGCGTATGATATAAGCCCGGTACGTTTTTCATATCGGTCTTCATCGACACGCCACCTGCTCTTTCAATCATCTTGGCTGCCTGTCGGGCAGCAGCTTCGGGTGTCATGCCTTGGGCAATGAACCGTCCGGTCATCGAGCCTATCATCGCATTATACATGGCACGCTGAATGTTGTTGCCCAGGAAAGCGTCCATGTCCTGACCAAAGTCTACATCGCTTTTCGTTTTCAACCACGAGAAACCGCCAAACATCCCTACGGTCCAATTCCAAAAACCGCCTACCGGCTTATTGCTCT
Source organism: uncultured Prevotella sp. (assembly GCA_964450065.1). GTDB lineage: Bacteria > Bacteroidota > Bacteroidia > Bacteroidales > Bacteroidaceae > Prevotella. Next base: position 19,504 of record CAYVGR010000011.1, read on the forward strand.
TCAGCGTAAGCTCTTGCGTGTAGGCACTCTGAAGCTGGCGCTCCTGCATCTCCATGAAATCGGCCGGACTATAGTCTATATCCATCATCATATAGTCTTTAAGATACTGATAGCTGGATGTTGAGCTGAAGTCGAACCTATCTCCGCGATATTGAAGATCGAGAGACGTGTTAAACATATTTCGGCGGTAATTGTTTTGGCGATTGGTGTTGGGATCCGTGGCTATGCCTTCCTTATCCAAGGAGCCGTATGGGAATCCGTTTTGACGGGTATATTGATAATCCGCCAAGTAGTTGATGTTCCATCGGTCGGTCGGTCGGAACATCAGCTTCAGCCGTCCTCCCGCCTCATTATATTGATCAGCATGCTGGCCTGTTGCCTGATTCTTGAAGAATCCGTCTTGCCCATTATAGAATCCCGCTATGGAAAATGCAAATCGGTTGTTTACCTTGTTATAATGTGCAACCTCGGCATTGCGATAGAACTTGCTCCCACCCCCTATGGTCAGGTCTGTGCCCTGATAGTCCATTGGATTTTTGGTATACAGGCGAACAAGGCCGGCCTCACTGTTCAGGCCGTATAACGTACCCTGAGGGCCTCGCAACACATCGACACGTGCAAGGTCGTATGTATGGGTGTTGAAAGCAGATTTGCTCATCAAGGGCATTCCATCCATATAGATTCCAATAGCCGGAGAATTGACACGCGAACCAGTTCCACGCATATAGACAGCCGACGTATAACGCGAACCGTAAACAGGCATGGCAAAATTGGGGACGTAGGCAGACAGTTCGCGCAAGTCGCGGGCTGCCAATTTAGCAACATCCTGACCTGAATACATGGAAGAACTGATGGGCTGCAGTCGCAGACGGTATTGTTCCTTGGGCTGCCTGATTACAGTAACCTCGTCGAGGTCGAAAACACGGGAGCTGTCATTAAGAAGAGAGGGACCTGCGCTGGCAGAAGCAGAGAAACACCCTGCAGTCATGGCAAGCCCCATACATATCATTCTGTTCACTTTATATAAGGTTTTGTTTTGTTATTTTCCAGTCGTTTATCACACTGCAAAAGTACGACATACCACTGGAATGAACAATCCTTATTTATGAGGAAAAACAGGGGGTAAATGTTCAGAATGAACCGTATGCTGTCGCCAAATGGCCTATTCGTTCACTGTTCCACAATACGGACAGGCTCCTTTTTTGCGAAGTTTGGCTCCACACTGGCCACAAACATAGTGTGCCCTATTGTGCTTGTAATATTGCCGGAGGGCATAGTAGAAGTAGAACACAAGAAGAATATACCCCACATAATATAATGTGGTAATACTGAAAACGATATAGTTAACCGCACACACGGCAGCCAAACCACCAAGGTAGATAACGGCCTCGCCAAATGGCAACTGATGGCGCACGTCGTCGACCACGGCTATAGCTACGATGAGCATGGTCCATACGGAACATAGGAAAATGCCCAAAACGAAAGGCACGGAGAAAGGATTGAGCGTGGGGTGGTAATAAAAATGCTGCCACATCTGTGGTGCAAATGTCTGAATGCCGGCATAAAGTGCAGCCGATGTGGCCACAATGAGACCAAGTGCCGTGGGATAAAATGAGTCGATATCATTGAAATGAACAATACGGGCCTTGCGACGAAACATATTCCACAGCAAATAGCTGGCTCCTATAACTACAATAATCACTAAGAAAATAATGACATGGGAATCGGAGAAATCTGAAATAAACTCGGAAATTGGATCGTCGGGCATGACGTTTTTCAGCAATTTGCTCTCACGGGTCCACCCAAAAGCCGATGTGTCGTTGGCAAGCTGCACCCATACGGAGTCGATAGAGTCGGTAGGAATCATGCGGATGTCGGCAACAACCAAATGAGTGCCCTTATAGACTGTAAAAGAGTCGGTCTGCATGCCGCTGATGAGCTCTTCCGGCAGCTGTCGGAGAAGCTCCAAGCTATCGCTCCTGACGACAAAGTTATAGTTGTTGGTGTAATGGTGTGTGGAGAAAAAGGACAACGAATCTATCTGTCGCTCACTGAATTCGAACGGCATTGTGCTGCGGTGATGATATTCGTAGCACGACCCCATAGTCATGGCAAGCAGCAATGACACAAGCACAACTAAGGCAAATCTCAGTGATGACAGTTTCTTCATATCCGGCTTCTCTCGCTATATACATTCATTTGACATTCGTCACATTTAAACTCCAGGCGGAACCGACGACCATCGCCCAACCGAAGCGACAGAGGTTCGCGCCATGTAGGCCTGGTTCCACCATGCCGCACACAGAATCCCATGCTGTAACGCAGACAGTGTCGGCACTGCATCAAGATATTCTCATTTCTCCCCTGCTCCACCTCCAAAGCCGGCCCAACAACGGGCAAACCATGGGCGGCATAAAAGTCTCGGGCTCCATGATTGGACACATTATAGAGATAGGAGAAACGCCCATATTCCGACTGCCATGTCTTGGCTCGTACAGGCTCGCCTTTCCCGCTTGCGTGTGATTGTTCGCCTTGTATGGTTTGCTCGTGACGCGCCAACATCTCGGCTGTCATGGCATCGGTTGCTTTGCGTCGAAGTGTGGAAAGCAAACTTGAAGGTATGAAAAAACGGGTAGCTTCGGTATCAATCTCCAAGCTATTGCAAACAAAAGGCGTGTTTCCCAGCTTGGATAGTTGTTTGCGAACGTTGTCGTCTTGCGCTTTCTTAGCCAGTTGATGCTCGAAAACAATGTCCGTAGAGACCGACACCTCCGGCATTGCTACATTAGGTTTCGAGCCAAGACTTAACATAAATCCATCTGTCGTCAAGCCGAACTTCATATCAACAGGTATTTTGCGCTCGGCAGTGTTTCCAGCCAAAATCTTGCCAAAGGCTTCATCGTTGTTGCGATAGAGGGGCATGTTGGGTTTCAGTCCTTGGGGCATTTTGAATGGGAAGAGACGGTTTCCATCTACTCTGTTTACCCGAAAGCCCACCAATTCGTGATTGGAGTTGAGGAAGCAGAGCCCGTCGCCATTGCTAAATGAGGCTGTTCCCGCAACATTAAACGAGTTGTTCCTGATTTCTTTCACCTTGCCCACATACTCTCCTAAAGCCTTGGGCGTGTCGAAAGAAGCGATCTGGAGTTGTCGGCCATTGAGGAAATAGGTGGTAAAATCTCGATTAAAAGTTTTCCGAAGATTAGGCTCGAAGCTGTAGGTTATCTTGCCGTATGAAGCCCTGCAATATTTTTCGGGCTTTCGCGCTATCAGCCTATCAAGCTCACGGCTGTATGCCGACACCACATTTTTAACGTATCCTGCATCTTTCAATCTGCCCTCTATCTTAAAAGAACCGGCTCCCGCATCGGCCAAGGCTTCAAGATTATCTATCTGGCACAAGTCTTTCAGGGAGAGGAAGTGCCTGCCCTCCTCTATCACCTGGCCGTCGGCATCGAGCAAATCGAACTTCATACGGCAGAACTGAGCACACTCTCCACGATTGGCCGAACGATTGAAACATTGCTGCGAGGCATAGCATACGCCCGAGTAGCTCACACATAGCGCACCATGCACGAAGACTTCAAGCTCCACATCGGGCACCGCATGGTGTATTTCGCAAATCTCCTGCAAGGACAATTCCCGGGCGAGAACCACTCGGGAAAATCCGAGGTCGTGCAACCATTGTACCTTTTCAGCCGTGCGCGTATCACATTGAGTGGATGCATGAAGCAGAGGGGCATGACCTACCCGATCCATGGCAACCTTTCGCATTTGCAAAGTGGCCATATCTTGAACAAGTATGGCATCGACACCTATTTTCGAAAGATTGATAATAAGTTGCTCGGTTGCGGTCATCTCGTCTTCGTAGACAATGGTATTGACCGTAACGTAGACCCTCGCGCCAAACTGATGGGCAAAGTTGCACAAGGTCTTGATATCGTCTAACGAGTTGCCGGCAGCTGCCCGGGCACCAAACTTTTCGGCTCCGATATATACAGCATCGGCACCATGACTGATAGCCGCAAGTCCGCATTCCAAATCTTTTGCGGGGGCAAGGAGTTCCAGTTTACGCATCTTGTCGTATTATCCTTTCTAAAACCTCGGTATAATTACCTGATTTCATCAATATTATAAGGTGTTTCCTGATAAACATAATAGTTTATCCAATTACTGAAAAGCAAATTGGCATGCGAACGCCAAGTTACCAATGGGTCCTTATTCGGATCGTTATCAGGATAATAGTTTAACGGAATCTCCACATCATCACGCTTGCCAACATCGCGCTTGTACTCTCTGTCAAGCGTATCGGGCGCATACTCGAGATGTCCCGTAAAGAAAAACTCTCGGCCATTGCGTGCCATGACCATACTTATGCCGCTTTCGGGAGATTCTGCAATGACTGTTAAGTCGGCTACCCGGTCAATGTCTTCGCGTCTGACTTCTGTATGGCGACTGTGTGGCATCATGAACACATCATCGAAGCCACGAAAGATTGGAAGGTCATGAACAAGCGGATACTGACGGAAAATGCCAAACATTTTTTTACTCAAAGGATATTTGGGTACTCCATAAAAATGATAGAGTCCGGCCTGGGCAGCCCAGCAGATGTAGAGCGTGGACGTGACATGCGTGCGCGCCCAGTTGAAAATCTCCTTGATTTCCTCCCAATATTCCACATCCTCAAAATCTAATAGCTCTATGGGAGCACCCGTCACGATCATGCCATCCCACTTTTGCAGTCTCAAAACGTCAAAATCCTTGTAGAACATCATCATGTGCTCGACCGGCGTGTTCTTGGGCGTGTGACTTTTGAGCTTCATGAAATTAACCTCCATCTGCAACGGGGTGTTGGAGAGCAGACGAATCAAGTCGGTTTCGGTTGTGATTTTAAGTGGCATGAGATTGAGCACTACTATTTTCAAAGGCCTTATCATCTGTATGTGGGCACGGCTCTCAGTCATCACAAAGATATTCTCTTTCTTCAGAATTTCTATAGCAGGCAATCTGTCGGGTAATCGTAATGGCATCTCTCTAAAATATACTTATAAGTAAGGCAAAGTTACAAAAATTAGGGCATACTTGACAAAAAAGGCTGCAAAATTTAGATTTTGCAGCCTTGATACTCATTAAAAGTCAGCATAGTCCTTTACCAAAGCTGTAATCTTTCAGTCTCAGGAATAAACATCTTATCACCTTTTTTCACCCCAAATGCTTCGTACCACGCATTGATGTGAGGCAAAGCCCCATTTACACGCCATTCGCCAAGTGAGTGTGGGTCGGTCTTTACACGGTTGCGAATCTCCTGTTCGGTAATATTTTGTCCCCATACTCCTGCGTATGCAATAAAGAAACGCTGCTCGGGAGTGAACCCGTCCATAGTCTTCAAGGGCTTAGCCTGCGTAGCATTCTTAAAAGCATTGAATGACACTTCGAGTCCGCCGTGGTCGGCAAGATTCTCGCCAAGCGTAAACCTTCCGTTGGCATATAAACCTGGCAACACTTCAATGGCATCAAAGAAGTCGGCATACATATTGGCTCTTTGTTCAAAACCCTTGGCATCGCCGGGCGTCCACCAATCGTTGAGATTTCCGTTTGCATCATACTGGCGGCCCTGATCGTCGAATCCATGGGTCATCTCATGACCAATCACAACCCCAATAGCACCATAATTGAATGCAGCATCGGCTTTGGGATCAAAGAATGGACGCTGTAGGATTCCCGCCGGGAAACAGATCTCATTGGTCGTTGGATTGTAATAAGCATTAACGGTCTGGGGAGTCATGTACCACTCGTCTATGTCTACCGGCTTGCCGGCTTTCTCGCTAATATGCTTATCATGGGCAAAAAGGCGTGTGGCCAGCACATTTTCGTAAAAGCTCTTGGAAGGGTCGATATTGAGCTTTGAATAATCGGTCCACTTGTTAGGGTATCCTACCTTAACATAAAATTTATCCAGTTTTTGATGAGCATTCTTCTTGGTGGAGTCGCCCATCCATGTCTGGGCATCAATGCGCTGGCCAAGACTAATCTGAAGATTACGCACCAAATCCTCCATCATTTTCTTGCTCGATGCCGGGAAATATCGCTCACAATATATCTTGCCAAGGGCTTCGCCCATAGCACTCTCCACCTGATTGGTAGCACGCTTCCAAAGAGGATAGTCTTCTT
>CAYVGR010000012.1:0-24483 GCA_964450065.1 uncultured Prevotella sp.
AGGAGAACATGGACTTTAGCAATATCATCAGCATGAACGAAAGTTCGGCACTGCTATGGGAAACTATACAGGGAAAAGACTTCACTGTGGAAGACCTTGCACAATTACTTCAAGACAACTACCAGATAGACGACAACACCCCACTTCCCCAAGAGCAAGCCCTCAAAGACGCTACCAAAATTGCCGACCAATGGAGAAAGGCCGGTATTTTAGAGGATTGAGACCACAGATAAAACATAAGTGAGTTCTAAAAATCATTACTGTTATATGTAGATACATGGTGTAGTCTGCATTTTAACCAAGCTGATTTTTAGAACCCACTTATAAAGTAACCCTGCCCTTCCGGTTGGAAAATTTAATTAACTACAGGAACCAGGGGGCGTTCCTTTGCTTTCATAAAGTGGCTGATGCGCAGCTGCCATTCTTCCTGATTTCTCACATCATATTCGCTCCAGGCACTGCCAAAGAAATAAGTGTAGCGCTCATTGTTTTTCAAAGCTTTCTTCACACCAATCGCATGCCCCTCATTCCCACCGAAAGGCTTATCGAAGAGTAGCTTCTTAGTGTCTGCACCATTCGGGAACAAAGCCGCAACATAAATCTGAAAACCATATTCTTCAGGATGTTCTGTCGGGTCGGCATACTGTACAAAGTTCTTTCCTATCACAACACTTTTTGTGTCGGCAGAATGAATAACCACTCCTGCGGCTAAATCGCAAGGTTTGCTCAGTCCATCATACCACACCGTCATCTTGTTGAAATTCGACCCTTTGTCGAGACTAATCAAGCGGTGTTCCACAACATGCTCGTCATTCCTAATCTTGGTTGGATTAAATGTCAGTTCCACCGTAAAGCGTAACGGACCATTATCGAGAATCTTGTAGGATTTATAGCAATAAGGCATCTGCAATTCTCCGTCGACCATCAATGCCGGCGTCCCGCAGCCCAGCGTAGAGCCTACACCATAACAGTCGAGCCCATTACCCTGATCCAAATGGAACGAGGTATGACGTCTTATTTCTTGTTGAATGCTGTCATTACCCGCATTGGCATTGATTAAAACAGTTCCTTCGTATGTTGTGTAATACCGTTCCGACATATCAAGCTCCTTGGAGTTCTTAGTCCATACATCAATTCCATAGCTCTTTTCGCCGGAACGTTGCAAAGCCGGACCATAAACACGATATATCCCGCGATCGTTTTCCCAACCTAAATCATCCTTACGCATCGGATACATCTTGCCTTGCACCCAAGTTCGCATAGGCTCCGGCACTCCCTTAGACACCTTAAAGACCGTTCGTCCGCACGGTTTGACGGCTGCGTCTATCAAGAGTTTGCCATCGTAGGTTATCTGATGATCCACTTGTTGTCCCATCAAGTTTCTCACTACAAAAGATTTTCCATCGGCAACGCCCAACCGTTGCATCACCTGTTGCGCATCCACCTCTATCAACTCCTGGCGCTGAATGGAGTCAGTGTTATGCACAGTAATCGTAACATCGGCAGCCCGAAGTGCCGAGGGAATGAGCAATAAAACTCCCAAGCATGCTTTGCTTAATACTTTCATCATTTTATTCTCTTTTATTTCGACATTAACTGATCAGTAAACCAAGTGGTAATCTGGCGTAACAAATGGTTACGTGTGTTCCCACCGGAGATACCATGATTTCTATTCGTATAGAATATTTGCTTAAAATCCTTATCAGCCTGTACCAATGCCTCTGCATACTCAAAAGTATTCTGCGGATGTACATTGTCGTCGGCAGCACCATGACACAGCAGTAACGCACCGCTTAGCTTCCCTGCGCGCGTAATGGCATTATCGTTATAACCCTCGGGGTTCTCCTTTGGCGTGCGCATATAACGTTCGGTATAGACGGTATCATAGAAGCGATAGCTTGTGGGAGGTGCCACAGCCACGCCGGCCTTGAACACCCCGCGCCCCTCACTCATGCTCATCAATGTGCAGAAACCGCCATAGGACCAACCCCAAATGCCAATATTGTCTTGGTCCACATACGGTTGCTTGCTCAAATACAGAGCAGCTTCCACCTGGTCTTTGGCTTCCAGGTTACCCAAACGCTGGTAGGTGCACTTCTCAAACTCCGAACCGCGTCCACCGGTACCACGTCCATCGACACAAACCACAATAAAGCCTTGCTGTGCCAGATACTGGTCGTATGCTCCCCCCTGCCCCATGGAACCAATGTTCCAAGAGTCGACCACCTGCTGGTTGCCCGGTCCACTGTATTGGAACATGATAACCGGATATTTCCGATTGGCATCAAAATTGGCAGGCTTAATCATCCAGCCGTCCAGCTTAACTCCCTCCGAAGTAGTGAAAGAAAACATTTCCTTCCGACTCCAACCATACCGCTGAGTCTTCTGCAACAGTTCCTTGTTGTCTAAGTGGGTGGCTATCACCTTGCCCTTGTTGTTCCGTGTGGTATAAACATACGGGGTATTCCGGTCGCTCCAAGTATTAAGAAAATACTGATAGTCGCCTGAGAACACCGCCGTGTTCCATCCGTTTTGGTCGGTCAGGCGCTCCACCTTGCCATTCTTGTGCGACACATATATCTGCCTGTCGTGCGGGTTGAGTGCGGCTGCTTGATAATAGATGTCTCCCGTCTTATCATCATAGCCATAAACACCGGTTATATCATACTTTCCGTCACCCACTTCGCGTAGCAAACGCCCGTTGTGGTCGTACAAATACAAGTGCATATAGCCGCTGCGGTCGGAAGGTAACAGCACATGGTTCTTGCCCACACAAATAGACGACATGGCTTCCTCCTTCACATACTTGGGCACGCTTTCCTTGATCAGCAGCTTGGCCACCGTGCTGCGCGGATTGACGGTATATAGGTTCAGTTCGTCCTGATGACGGTTCATGGTATAAACCATAATCTTATCAGCATCTCCCGTAGGCAGAATGCGGGGTACATAATCTTCATCACCAATGGGGATATTCATTTTTTGTGTACGTCGGGTCTTCGTGTCAAAACTCCACACCGAGACCTTGGAATTGCTCTCTCCGGCCTTGGGATATTTATAGCTGTACAAGCCCGGGTAAACCTCATTTGCCTGTATTTCAGGGTTCATTCCCCTGAACATCTGCAGGCTGTATTCCTTCACATCCGACTCATCGTACCTTATCCAGCACAACATCGTGCCGTCAGCATTGAAAGTAAGGGCTCGGCTGAAAGCGAACTCCTCTTCATTCACCCAATCCGGTATACCATTGATTACCTCATTAAACTTACCGTCCTTGGTCACCTGGCTCTCGCTGTTATCATACAGCAGTTTGATCAGGAATATGTTATTATCCCGTACAAATGCCACCTTGGTTCCGTCGGGCGACCACACCGGAGCCTGCTGCGGACCTCCCTCCGACAGTTTCTCCAACTTGCGCGACTCTATATTATAGATGTAGAACACGGCCTTGTACGACCTGCGGTACACAGGCTGCGTATTCGTGCGTATGAGCATACGCTTTCCGTCGGGCGACATCACGTAGCCGTCAAAGCCCGTTATGGTCTCACCCTGTGTATTGTTAACATCAAACAAAACCGAAGTCTGCCGTCCGGTCTTGAACGAATATTGCACAACCTGTGTGCCGTCCGGTGATATTTGCGCATACCGGTCAGTTCCCTCTATGGGGTTGATACCACTGATGCGCTTAGCAGCAAACTCACCCTGTGCCAGCGATTTTAAGTTCATCCTCTCGGATGCAAACATGGTCATAGTAATCATAAGCATGGTTGCACATGCCATTACAACTTTCTTCATGAACGTGATTTTTCTTTCTTTGCAACAAAGTTACCTAAATTTTCGGTAAATTTGCACACACTTCATAACAATTAACAACAAAATTCAAACACAGGGGAATTTGACAACAAGTATGAAATACAAAGATTTCGGCACATGGATAAGGGAAAAGTTCCCGTTTAGGGTCCAGAAAATATCCGTCGATGCCGGATTCACATGTCCCAACCGCGACGGAAAAATATCGAGCGGAGGCTGTACTTTTTGTGACAACCGCACGTTCAGTCCTTCCTTTTGCAATAATAAGAAGTCCATTACCCAGCAGTTGGAAGACGGCAAAGCCTTCTTTGCACACAAATACCCCGACATGAAGTACCTGGCTTATTTCCAATCTTTTACCAACACATACGCCAAGACAGACCAGCTGAAGCAACTGTATGAGGAGGCTTTGAGCGTGGACGATGTGGTGGGTATTGTGATTGGTACCCGCCCCGACTGCATGAGCAATGAGCTTTTAAACTACCTTGAAGCATTGAGCCGCAACACATTCCTCATCGTCGAATACGGCATTGAGTCGGCCAACAATCAAACCTTGCGCAGAATTAACCGAGGTCATACCTTCGAATGCAGCCAAGATGCCATAGAGCGAACTCACGCACGAGGTATTTTAACCGGCGGACATATCATTCTCGGACTGCCGGGCGAAGACCAAGAGGAATCGCTCCGTCAGGCTCCCATTATTTCGAGCCTGCCTCTCGATATTCTCAAAATACATCAATTACAGATTATCAAAGGCACCGCACTTGCCCGCGAATATGCCAAACAACCTTTCCACCTCTACAGTGTAGAGGAGTACATAGATCTTATCATCAACTACGTATCCCTGCTCAGGGACGACTTGATCTTGGAAAGGTTTGTCAGCCAAAGTCCCTCCAACCTGCTCATTGCCCCAAAGTGGGGATTGAAAAACTATGAATTCACCAATTTGCTGAACAAAAAGCTACGGGAAAAAGCAACAACATAACATCGGGCAACACCCCTACAACCTATGTCGTCTTGAAAAACCTAAATGTTTGTCAGGCCTGATAAAAGTCATAGGGTTGACTTGAAAAACATACTTCATACTGTCAATCAGGAAGTATCGTGTAGCAATATTTTTCTTGACAAACACCCTTCTATATTTCGCGAATTTAAAAAACTTTTTACTTTAGTTTGAAATTCGCGAAATTTTCAACAATTTTTAGTTAGTTGATAACCAACCACTTAGCAATCATCTCTTGAAAATATTAAATTTATCACTTGCGATTGTATATCGAATGGCACGATGATCAAGCCCTATTCGCAGTGTGGGCACAGCTTATTCGCATGACAATTAAAGCCAAAGCGCACTGCGATAAGACAGCTAACGCACCGTCCCCGATATTTCATTTTGAAAAGAGCAGAATATATCTGTCAAAACATGGCGTTTTTTTCTCCAGATGCCCGAAAGTAAAACACAAGAATTTGGTAATTCTATTTTACATATATGGGAACAACGATGCTATAATAAAGCACCGTGCTCTGAGAGATGCCTGTAAATGACAAATCGTGCTATTCATTTGTAAGAATAAAAAACAATCGCTATATTTGTAAACTATCGTCTCGTCGTTGCCCTTCTCGAGAGCTGCTCCAAACATCGCAGCATGCTTCCATGTGGGAGTACAAGGGACTTGCAGATGAACAGATGAAAAAAAACACGGATTTCGGATAGGGTAACGTGTGCAGCTCCCCCCAAATCCTTTCAAACCGTCTTATGAAAAAAATACTCCTTATAATATGCACCCTTCTGCCCGCCATTTGGGCACAAGCACAAGACAAAGCCAACAGCCGTGTGCTCGTAACCCATTATGGTGTACAGGACGGACTGCCTCACTCGGTGGTCAACTGCTCTCTAAAGTCTGAAGATGGATTTGTTTGGTTTGGCACATGGTATGGGTTGTCGCGGTTCGATGGCACCAAATTTCACAACTTCACCACAACCTCCTCTCCCATCTCCGACCAGCCACCTCGCAAAGTGGAAACCATTGTAGAAGACGCAGAAGGAAACATTTGGGTCAAAACGCTGGACTGGAAGCTGTCTGTACTCTTCAAGCATACCGAACGCTTCAAGGATGTGTTCAAGGAGTTGCAACCCTTCAAGTGCAACCTGCAGATTATCAAGATTCAAGCAACCAAGGACGGACACGTGTTGCTGCTAACCAAGGATAAGAACCTACTGCTGGGCATTACGCGGAAAGATGGTAGCATAGACATCAAACAAGTTGTTTCCTCACGGGGGTTTCTCAAATCTGCAAACTATAAAATCTCCCAACCCATCGTCAATATCAGCCATGGACGCGCCAGCTATGTGGGATACAACTATACGATTTACTCTGAGCCATTGGCCTCTCAAGCCAGAAAAGACAAGGCATTCTGGAGAGCCTACTTCGACAAAAAAGCCGACAAGGCCAATGTTTATTATGACCGCACAGGGGGAATATGGCGAATGGAAGGCGACAAGGCTTTGACCTATCACCACCCCAAGACCGGAGTGCGTCACCGATATCCGTTTACGCTGTTTGGCAGGATTACTGAACCATCGTTTTGCGACGCCGGAACACATGGCATATTTTTCCTCACCCCTGCCGGAGAAGCACTGCACATCGACAGCCATACGATGGCAGCCGACAATATTGCCAAACGGCATGAGATGGCCGATGACAAGCAGAACTCCCGGTATTTCAGCATGAACATGGAAGGGGACAGCATACTCTGGCTCACCACCGCATCAAACGGGGTGTTCAGTTTCAGTTTTCCCATCAACCAATTCAGGATTATAAGGTTGCCCAACATGGCCGAATCAGGGGTGAAATCGTTTTTTCAGCATACTAATGGGGACATTTGGGTAGGTGCGAAAAACAAAAACATTTATGTGCTCGACGAGCAGGGTAACCTGAAACAAACACTAAGCTACGCTACCGAACAGATAGGCAGTGTGTACTATATGATGGCCGACCACGAGGGAAACCTCTGGCTCTCGACCAAGGGCGATGGTATAGTAAAGGCCATCAAAGACAAGTCGAAGCCCTTGGGCTATCGGTTCGAACATTATCGTCATCAGCCCAACGACATCAACTCTATCAGCAGCAACAATGTCTATATGTCATTGGAAGACAGCAAGCACCGAATATGGGTATGCACTCTGGACGGAGGCCTGAACCTGATAGAAGAACGCAATGGAAAGACCATATTCCGACATAAGTACAATGGCATGAAGCAGTATCCACCATACGGTTTGTATATGGAAGTGCGCAACATTGTGGAAGATGCCAACGGGAAGATATGGGTAGGCACGATAGACGGACTGATGACTTTCGACTGCAATTTTGAAAACGTGGAAACCCTCCCCTTCACAGCATATCGGTTCACAGATCTCAATACAAGAGCCAAAAGCGATGTTTACGCATTATATAAAGATCATGAAAAAAATATCTGGCTGTGCAGTTTTGGTGGCGGGCTGAGCAAAATTACGGGATTCGACCAGACGCAGAAACTGCCCCTATTTAAACCCGTGGGGCTGAAAGAGGGGCTGCAGAGCGATGTCATAATCTCGATTATCGAAGACAAGAATGGGCAACTGTGGTTGGGAAATGAACAGGGGCTGGCTTGCTACAGCCCAGCCCAAAACCAAATCCGCAACTTTGGACGCACCGATGGTTTTCCCAACGTGCAGCTTGCCGAATCGGCAGCCCTGCTTACCTCGACGGGCGAGGTGTGGCTGGGATGCGACCAAGGCATACTGGCATTTCATCCCGGACAACTGCAATCAGTTCCGAATCAATACAAGGTATATATTGTCAATGCCGAGGTGAATAATCAGGACATACGCGATTACACCGAAAAACCTATCATCGACAAATCGATTACATATACCAACCGATTGGTTTTGAACCATAACCAATCCATGTTTACACTGGAGTTTGCTGCATTGAACTACAAAAATCCGGAGGCCGTTACCTATAGGTACAAGCTTGAAGGGTATGACAAGGACTGGCATTACAGCGGCAGGAACCGGATAGCATCGTATACCAATGTTCCACCGGGAACCTATGATTTTGTTGTCGAAACCATAGATGCCTCCAATCCCGGAAACAGTGCCCGCCGCACCTTGGAAGTTAAGGTTCTGCCTCCATGGTGGGCCACCTGGTGGGCCTATCTCATCTATGCTGTGCTCCTCATCCTTGCCACCTGGTTTGCCATCCACTATGCCCGCTATGCTATCAGAATGCGGAACGATGTCTATGTGCAAACCAAGCTCACCGAATTCAAACGGAAGTTTTACATGGAGCAACAGGATCTGAAGTTCATCGAAGAAGTGAACCGGTTTATTGCCGGCAACCTGACCAACCCAGGATTTGACATCGACATGATAGCTGCCGGCATGAAGATGAGCCGAAGCGCTTTCTTCAAGAAACTAAAGGGAATGACAGGACTTTCGCCACAAGACTTTGTGCAGGAATACAAGCTGAATCACGCTGTGGAACTGATGCAAAATCCCGATATCAGCATCACAGACGTGGCTTATCTGTCGGGATTCAACGATGCCGGGTATTTTGGCAAATGTTTCAAGAAGAAGTTTGGCATGTCGCCCCGCGAGTTTATGCAGTCGAGAGACAAGGCCGACCGATAGCCGAAAAGTTACAAGAAGCTGTCAATGCCCCGTATTCTTAGTTTCAACACATGCTTCTTGCTTTTGTCTATGGCATACTTCTTCAACACCCCGGGGCCGCACGAGCCATTGCCAAGACCAAGGACAGCACAGTCTATGCTCAACACTGTGGCGTCACATTCACGCAACTCGGCATCGTGTTTCACACTGGCTATGTCCTGTGACGTATAATGAAGAGCCGAAAAGCTGAATGGACGGTCTACGGCCTCAACACGTATAGCTCGTCCATCGTCCCGTCCAAGCACAACCACGGAGCAATCTTCATGATTACCACTGTCCTGCGGACGGGGGTAATGGGTGTATTGTTCTGTTACCGTACTGTTCCACACACCGACATGGGCGGCCTGCTTGCGATCAGGATAAGACTCCCATGGACCACGACCCAACCAGCTTAGCTGCTCGAATGTCTTGGGCAGGACGATTGCCAATCCCAGGCGTGGAAGCTCGGGCAGCATGCCTTTGAACTCATAATCCTGTGACAGTAATATTGATCCGTCTTTCTCTACATGCCGATAGGTAGTGACAACAATACTTCCCTGTGCATATTGATACTCCACAACATCATCAGATCGTCTTACCACGGTGGGTGAGTCCAAACGGTGATTCTTCCAGTCTTTGGCCAGCCAATTACCAAAACCTGTGTCGTTATCAGTGGGGGCACGATAGAACTGAGGTTTCAACTCAACTTTTGTTAACTGCGCCGGTCTTTTAATTTTTAGAGCCTTTGGCGCAGCAGCTACCAAATCATCTCGGACAAGCAGCTGCGCAGTGTTCACTTCAAACCCGCGGGCATCTGTAACCGATATATTCACACGAACATCCTCAGCATGACTTATGCTAAAATCTGCGCCACGCAGAACCACAACACTGTCGCCAGGCTCAACAGATGGCATTTCAAAGGTCCTGGTTTTCCCAGCCTTGCCGTTGGTCAGCACATTATATTTGCCCTGCAGGGTATTCAGATTGGTATGACCATAACGATTGATGGCCCATAACTCATCGCCATGCTGTACAAACTGTATGGGAGAGTAGACATGCTTCATCTCACGGTACTTTGGTGTCAGTTCACGGTCGGAACGTACCACTCCATTCAAACAAAAAGCCTTGAGATTAGGTTTATCTCCAAAATCTCCACCATAAAGGAATCCCCGATCTTTGACAAAGATTCCTTGATCAACCCAATCCCATATAAAACCTCCGAGCATTCGCTTGTTGGCATAGATTTCGTCCCAATATTTCTTAAAATTCCCCAGCGCATTTCCCATGCAGTGTGCATACTCGCTCGTCAGCACGGGACGGTTGTCGTTGGGACGTCTGGCAATATCAGCCAAATGCTCCCAGCGAGCATTTTCGGCTCTTTCCTTATCCGACCCTTCGGGCACACCAGGGTTAAGATACTCTTGATTAACACGCGGATAAAACCGGCTGATAACATCTACACAACTCGGATCAGTCTCAGGGAATGTCGATTCTGTCCAAGGTTCATCACCCTTTGTCACATCAGCAGGCACGTACACGGTTTGTGCTCCCTCGTAATGTACAAAGCGTGTAGGGTCGAACTCGTGCAGAAATCCTGCCATTGTGGCATGATTTATACCAAAACCACTCTCGTTACCCAGACTCCAGGAAATAATTGAAGGTCTGTTCTTGTCGCGCTCGGCCATGCGCACGACCCGATCCATGAACGCGGCATTCCAATCGACATTTGCCGTAAGTCCGCCTCGCAAACCATGAGTCTCAACATTGGCCTCGTCCATCACATACAGTCCGACACTGTCGCAAAGCTCGTACCATCGGGGGTGATTGGGATAATGAGCCAGCCTGACCGCATTGACATTTCCCTCTTTGAGGAGCTTGATGTCCTGCTGCATGCGTTCCTCCGTCATGACACGAGCCGTATAGGGGTCGTGCTCGTGTCGGTTCACTCCCCTAAGGCGTACCTGTCGACCATTGACGAGCAGCATGCCGTCGTGAATGACTATATGGCGAAAACCCACTTTGTCGTCTGCTTGCTGCACGACGTGTCCCATAGAATCGCACAATTGTAGATTCAGTGTATAGAGATAAGGGGTTTCAGCCGTCCACAATCGTGGATTTTTGATGACAGTGTCCATCCGCGCAAAGCGCGTCCTGCCCCGTTGTGGCTGCCAAGTATTCATGTTGGCAGCCTTGTGGTTGAGATCAAGTATGGTCTCAGCATCAGTCTGCATCGTGGTTATAGCCTGTCCCGATGCATCTTTCAGCGTTGCCCTTACCATATAGCCACGCCCGTCCTCCTGCCCAAAAACCCGAAGTTTGGGGTTAATCTGAAGATGGAAGTCGGCCTTCTGCCACTCTTCTACTGTATTATAGGAACCCGCGGGAACGGTGCGAATGACAAAATCGCGCAACTCGATATTGGGCGTATGATACAGGGTCACGTCACGTTGAATGCCGCCAAAGCGCCAAAAGTCTTGATCCTCGAGATAGCTTCCATCAGAATATTTGTACACCTCAACGGCCATCAGGTTTTCGCCCGGGCGTATATAAGATGTGATGTTGAATTCTGAAGCTTCCATCGAACCCTGGCTATAGCCTACCTTTTGACCATTCACCCAGAGATAGAAAGCAGACATAACACCATCGAACCTTACAAAGGTCTGTCCATCGATCCATGACTGTGGCAGGGAAAAGAGTCGTCTATACTGTCCTGTAGGATTGCGCTCCTCAAAAGTTGTCCAACCTGGCTTGGGTTCGGTCATTACATAAGGCGGATTGATTTTGAACGGATAGCCCGCCGATATGTATATGGGTGTGCCAAAGCCATTGACCTCCCAGTTGGCCGGAACCCTGATTGTTCCCCACTGGCTATCATCGAAGCCTTCCTCATAAAAGTTCTTCACCCGTCCATCTGGTGTTTTTGTCCACCTGAACTGCCACATCCCGTTGAGCGACTGTTTACTGTCGTCCGGGGATTGTACGTAAGGCATGAAGTATGCCCGGGCCGACTCTCGGTTAACTTGCAACACATGGTGGTTTTCCCAATCGTGCTGTGCCTGTACCTGCAGCGTACAAGCGAGAAATAAGAAGAATAATATCTTTTTCACAAACACATTTCCTATTTTAAACAGTTGCTCGTTGTCGATTATCATAATATATCCTATTGCACTTCCAAATCATCAAACTCCACCCCCTTGGCATTGATGATGCTGATGCGATAATGACCAGCGTTGATCTGGGTACCGGTGGTGGTGTTCAGGGTTTTAAACTTGTTGGGAGTGACGGGGAATGTTATCTCGCGGTTTTGCAGCATAGCTCCCTCGCTGTCTACAATCTGTAATTGGCCTTTCACAGCATCGCCCGTAACATTCTTATATCTGAAATGCAAAGTATATTCGCGCGCCACGCCGGGGTTAATTGTCCACTGTGACTTTCCCTCGGGCTTGTACCTCACCACTGGGAAAGTTTCTTCCTCGTTTGGCAAAAGCTCTTTAGGATATACGGCAAGAGAGTCTCGATCCAAGTCCTGCCAAAACGTCTTGGATAATATTGGCTGTTTATGCACCGACAAAACATTTTTTCCAGCAATGGCAATGGCTGCAATAACAGCCTGACCGGCCTTGACTTCGGGAAATGTGATATGGATTTTTCCATTCACAGAGCGCGCAATGACGACCTGTTTGAAAGCTCCTGCAAATCCAGCTTCAGCCCAGAGGTCAAGATCATTGATAACCGTTGTGTCATTCACAGCCACGTCGAACAAGCGCAATCTGTCGCAATCCGTCTTGATACCACCGCCTCTGCCGTGCCATGGCTCAGCAAAGTAAAGTTCTATGCGGTATTCACCATCTTCCGGAACATCAAAATGATAAGCCAATTCGTGGCGTCCGTATCTAAAGTATTGGAACAGTGGGGCATCCTGTGTACCATGAATTGTGTTGTCGATATGTGCCTGGGAAGCCGTGTAAGGATTCATACCAAACCGCTGTGCCCACGAATCGGAATAAGTGCTGTCGTCTTGCTGCCACACATGGCCATAGCTGTCAGTATAGGCGTCGCCCCCGCAGTTCAATCGGTGCACGTACTGGTAGCCTTCTTCCGGACGCATGATATTGATGTTTCGGTCGGCAGCTGTTGCAATGACCGTACTCGATGCTCCGAAAGCATCCTCGGCAACCGGTTTACCTTGTCGATAAGCTATAGCATGAAGATGACTATCATCATGGGTGATTGCCACAGAGTCGCAATTAGTATAGTATTTGTCAGGAGAAATAAGATATACGAAAGGATCGGTATCAGCACTCACGAAATGACTTTTGTACATATAATAAAGGTCGGCTGGTTGTTCCCAAGGAGTGAGAAGTCCCTTGTGATTGAATGGACCTACCTTGTCGATGCGTCTTACGGCTTCGTCCGGCTGCACACGGCCGGGATTCTCATGGCTTACAAAAATCCATTGGAAATGGCCACACACACTATCCCTGGCTCCCCATGCCAGCAGGGATTTCTTCTCCAAGAGATCGCATGCTTTCTCCTCGGTGTATTTACCTACGTTGTGTAATCCAAAGGTTCGCCATGCACCATACTCACCATTCAGAAGTTGCGAGGGTTGCTTTAGTTCCTGATCATAGTTGTCAGGCATTCCCCCATAAGTTCCGCTCCAGTTTTGCACAACGTTCCAGTCTGTTCCCTCGCCTCCATTACATGTGGTCACCAATCGCTGGGATCCACATGTTGGATCCATTTCACGGAAGATGGCTGTGCACTCTTCAGCAAAGTCACGGGGTAACACGCTCTCGTTTTGCAAGCCCCAAAGCACGATGCTGGGCGAATTGCGACGCTCCTTGATAAATCGACGGAGCAAGGCTTTGAAGTTTTTTCGGAAGGCTGGCGTGTCGAACCAAATATGGGCAGAAAACTGACTCCAGAACAACATACCATTCTGATCGAGCCAATGTTGAAATGCAAGGTTATGAGGCTGGTGGGCTTCGCGGAAAGCGTTGAAGCCTGCCTGCCTGATCAGCTTCATGCGCGAATCTATCTGTTCTCTGCTGAAAGCATGGCTTTGACCAAAGATATGCTCATAATCGCATGTGCCATTGATAAACACCGGCTTGCCATTGAGCAGAAACTGCTGTCCTCCGGCATTGAGGGGCCAGCCTACTCGCCGTATACCATACGGCGTCGTGATCTCATCGGTGGTCTTTCCGCCATCTCGCTTGATCATCGTAACTAAGGTATAGAGGTATGGCTCTTCCAGACTCCAAAGCCTACCTTCCTCGACGCGTTCCTGTTGGCGAATGGCCTTGGTTTCTCCGGGTGCCAGTTTAAGGGACTCTTGCAAACGGAAAGTAGTTTGTCCGTTGGCCTTGTTTAATTTATTGACGAGTTGTATCTCTACCGTTTGATCACCGTAGTTTTTCACTTCAGTATCGACAAACACAGAGTCGCAGGCTGTATTATTCCATACGTGCACACCAAAAGGTTCTATCCTTACTTCGTCTGTTGTAATCAGCGTTACCGGGCGGAACAGACCAAAGGGCTGCGAACCTTCGCTAAACCCCCACTCTGATGAGCAACCACCGCAAACCCAAGGTGACTCTGTTTGGAACTCGGGGTGGTCTACACGAATCTCTATCTCGTTGTTGCCATTTTTCAGATAATTGGTTACATCTTGTGTAAACGTAGTGCGGCCTACCAGCTCCCGAGGGTAGGCGTGCCCATTGATCACGATAGTTGCATAGGAACCCACACCCTCTAATTGCAGGAAATACCTCTTGCCCGTTTCCTTCTGCTGGTTAAAAGTCCTGCTGTATACAGCCGAGCCGTGCAGGTTGCCATGCTTCAACTGACGATACCCGTAGTAATCATCAAGATTATGTGGTAGGTTCACCTTGAAAGGTTTAACCTTACTTGTCACTGCCTCGTTATTGGTTTTGCCAAAAGTAACCGTCCAACCCTGATTTAAAGACAGCATGCCGCGCCGTTCCTTGCTGTCCGGCGTTGGGAAACAAACAGCCGACTTTCCCATGGGATCACTTGTTGCCACGGCAATGCCGCGCTGCCCGGCCTTGTTCACTGCACAATAAAAGTGATATACAACACCGTCGTGTTTCAACACATAACTTTTATGGGCAAACATGTCGTCGTATGGCTTTGTGGGATAAACTAAGTCTGGGCCTGTCCAATCCTGCCAGTGGATAAGGTCACGGCTAACAGCAAAGGTGTTGAAAGCATCATAAGAACGTGAAGGGTTGAAGGCCGAAAAATAGAACATCACAAACTTATCTCCCATCTTTACAATCTGTGCATCGCCCGTGATAATTCCCGGAGCCTCATGGGCATAAACAGGATTGCCCGAATAACGCCTCCACTTTTTCAGGTTGTTGGACAAGGCTATACCTATGCGCTCGGCCTTCATTTCATTATCAGGGTTCACACCCCCTGCGTTATAAAACATTACAAAGCGATGTCCCAGATGTTTAGACATGTCTTCGTATATCGTACTCTTGTATTGCACCAGCTTCTCCCACCACTGGGCATCCTTGTCACTGATACTGAGTAAGGGTTTTTTAAAACCCTGCCACTCGTGCGCTGTTGCAATATTGCCTTTGGTCCAGGCCATACCAATATTAAGCGGTTCTCTCACAGATTCATAACCAGTGCCTCTACCACCGAGATAGGTCATCCAGTGTTTACCTCGATAGGTGTTCATCGCGTATGTTCCGCCCCAAGTCCAGTCGATTAGAGCTGGGAAACCACCACGCTGATTCATATCCCACCCTTTATCTCGGTAAGAAAGCACTCGCCCCTTCGTCGTCCAATGCAGGAGATCAGTAGACTCGGCCAGCCACGTTTCGTAGCCGCGGCCATCAAGCCCACTCTTCCCATTATAGACAACGTATGTCATATACCATTTGTCGTTTTCCCTATACACCGTAGGGCAGTCCACCTGGTGGTGTGTGTCTTCCGGAGCCACTACCATACCATACTTATATGGTGTTTTAACCTCATCGTAGATGGCTTGCATCTCGAGTGGAGAGAACTGCTGAGCATGAGTAACCAAAGGAATAAGCAGTAACAGAAACAATCTATACATAACCTAATCGACAAAGACTTAAGGTAGGCTCTCTAAATTAGACTGAACAGAAAACCCAGTTTGTTTGTTTTAATATGATTGGCGACAGCGATTCAGAAAAATCGCCTTAATAGAACAGCCAGTCTATGGCCTTATCCTCGCCGGACAATCCTGCGTCACGAGGTGTGATATCGCTGTCGGTGAAACCCAATATCAATGCAATACCCTTGGGCAACAGCAACGCATGGGTTCCTGCAGCAAAATGATAACTATGCACATTTACTTGAGGCATGCCGTCTATGCGGATAGCAGAGGTGAGTTTTGGCTCAGCCTGCCCATAATCGTTAGCCGTTGCGTCTGTCTCGAGCTTAGGTGCCTTGGCATACTTCTTCTGGTCATCGCGGAAATACCCCACCAGCAGGTTCACCGGCTGCTTACAGGTAAATGTGATATTCGTGGCATTGTTACGCTGCCATTTGCTCTCCATCACATGAGCATGCAGATCTGCAAGTTCGGGGGCTAAATCAGTTATCACACTGTCCAAGTCGCTGAACAGTCTTGCTCCCTTGGCCAAGGCCACAGTCCTTACATTTCCTTGCAATTCTACATCACCAACATGTAGAGGCTTGATATGGTTTTCTTCTGCTTGTTCTTCTGCAGTTTTACCTATATTATCCTTTAGCATGGCTATGTTTTTTTTCAGATTAGCCAACTCCTGCTCATAACGAGGTAGCAGCTCTGTCCAATGCTTCATGTGCCCTCCGTCGCCTCCTATAGGAATGCGACGCTGTGCCGTCTGCATACTATTGGCATAGAGATAGGTATCGTTGGTGAGGGAAACTAACCTGCGATAATGCTCTAAGCTCTTTTCCAACAATGGAACGGCCGCATCAAGTTCGCTAAGGTTCTTGCCCCATTTATAGTTGAGCACATGCAGGGCCGCTTTCACTTTCCAACCGAAGGCATAGGCAAACTCCCTGTAACAGTGCATATCATTTTGCAAACGCTTAAACTCCGGTATTTTTTTGGTTACCAAGGAAGCTACCGCATCTATAGCTGCAACAGCCCTATCACCGTGCTTCTCAGTCTGAGCTACAATATCCAGAGGCAATTCGCCTACATGAGGCTGATGCTTCCACTCCTTTTCAACATATTCAATGAGTTTTTCGCCCTCGGGGCCACAGCTTTCATAAAAACCGGGATAGATGGTGTACTTATACGGATTAACCAACTGACTCACAAACATGCCTAAAAGAAGAGTTTGGCGATTGCCCTCGGTGATTCCAAACCGACGTAACAGCTTCGGCGCTATCTCTCCCGACTCCTCATAAGCTATGCGTACATTGTCGCTGGCGGCAACGGGCAGTCCGTAATAATCTTGCAAAGTCTTGTTCCAAAAATTCACCTCATCCTTTCGGTCTCGCTTCTCATTCCATGCATAGCGTCCCCATGCCTGATACCACATCCAGTCACGATCCAACTGTTTTTGGCGCTTTCCATCGTCTAATTTGTCAGCCGTATAAGGCCAATCCCAATAAGAGGCCTGGGGATAAAGATGCAAGGCGTTGGCATGGTGCACGTTGTGCATTGCCTGCACGCTCTTTTGGACGAAATCGGGCGACGACCATCTGAATGGCTCCAAATTAGCCAATATGTGCACATTACTAATATGTGTGCTACCCAAAGCGGCCAAATCCGAATGGATTTTAGACCATGGCCCCCGTGGTTCATATGTGGTCAGTGACTCTCCATTATATTTGTGCATGGTGTATAAGTTGCGATACAGGGGTAAAGCTGCCTCCATTACGGCTTGGGCATCTGTGTCGTGAGCGCGCAGCAATACAGGAGGCTCGTCAGTTCTTCCCAATGCCTTTAACCCGTCTTTCACACCAGGGATAATGGTTTTGGTAAACCATTCCACATCATCTTCGTATGTAGCCATAGCCTCACCCAGACATACCAACAAGCCAACATTGGGATACTTTTCGATGAATGCAGCCACCGACTGACGCGTATAATCGCTCACCAAAGGGGTGATGGGGCGCTGCCGGTCTTGAGTCTTCATTCCATAGTGATCGGCAAAGGGCTTACTCAAGATAATGTTGTAAAACATTTGAATTACAAAGATACCACGACGATCAGCCTCCCGCGTCAGGAATGAAAACATTTCTTCGTTTTTCTTAAAGGTTTTCTCGTCAACCTCCAGAGCAAACGGATAATCCTTGAGCTTCACCAACGATGCAAACGGGTGCCCATTCCATAGATACAAGGAGTTCATCTTGTTGTCAACCAACATGTCAAGATATTTGATCCACTGTGCCTTATCGTAAAACCATGGAAAGTTCTCAGGCGTATAAGGGTATTCATAAACCTGGTGGCCGGGTAGATAAGTCGTCTTTTGCAATCCCACACACGCTCCACGAAGAACCATATTGGGTGAACTGACCTCATGTTTGGGCAAGCCATGGAATCCTCCATGAATCCGCACCCGCTCTACCAACTCTACACAACCATAGATTAATCCCGCTCCATCGTGTCCCATAACATTCACGTTCTTCCCATGTGATGAGAGTATATACCCCTCTTTGCGGATAGATGGTGACTGGGTATTGGTCTGTAAGCTCACTTTGTATTTGTTTTTTTCAGAGCTCTTCTTGCCCAAGCCCAGTGTCGTTTTACCTTGATAAACTACAGTATATCCCTCTTTAGAGAGATTATCCTGCAAGTATTCCACAGCGTATTGCTCACGGTTGGTAAGTGATTTCGCAGTCTTGATTTCCACAATTTGTGCCGTTGTGCACAATGTAAGACTACACAATAAAGTCGTACAAATATATTTTATGTTCATCATCATACATTTTACATGCTATAAAAGAAACGGGCTTATCTACCTAAATCCAATCTTTGGTATCTCACCTTTTGTCTGCGCCAAGTATACACACAGTGCAGGGTTCCATCCTTTCCCTGAATGATTGCCGGATAAGAATACTGACTCACAGGGCTGTCCTCCAATGTGAGAATGTGCTTCCATTTCTGTCCGTCATCACTAACGGCAATATCCAATGGTGTGCGGACACCCTTCTTCGTGCCGGGCAGTGTCTCGAAATTGTTGTATATCAGCACATGCCGTCCGTCTTTTAAGGTTACCGCATCCGTCCCGCTTTGATTGCTTGGGAGCGTAGTAAGCTCTACAGCAGACCAAGTATCACCGTTATCAGAAGAATAGGATGTGGCCAAACGGCCATTGCGAGTACGCATCAACACTTGTAACCTTCCATCTTTTAGCTTCAGGATAGACGGCTGGATGCAGTCTATGGTTCTTGTTTTCTCACCCTGCCTGGCTATTGGATTCATGATATCGGTAGTTGTGCTATCCATACTCTGTGTAAGATAAGCCATCTGCCCTGGTATTGGCCCAACATATTTCCATTGCTGATTCATCAAGTCATATATTTCCACATGAAATTCCCAACCATCTTTTCCGCCCTCCGTGCTCGAGGGGCAAAGCAAACGGCTGCCTATTAGTTCAGGCTTGTTCTTTATCGGTCCGAGAAAACCTTTGGGTAACGCCTCCTTGTCGCTCCAAGTCTTACCACCATCCTTGGATTTAACCACCCATCCTGTCCAGTCACTTACTTTCAGTCCAATCTTAAAGAATAACAACAATTCACCGTTAGGCATCGTATAAAGCACGGGGTTCCAACATGCCTTACGGCGCAATTTACTGTCTACAGGCCTGAGTGATCTTCCCAATTGGAAAGAATAGTTCCATTCAGGATGTTTCTTAACAGGGCCGAGACTTGCATCTGTCGTCGAATCGTTGATGCCTGCGAGCTGGGCTTCAGCAGTCCCAACCTCCATAACACCATCTGCTGCCAAGATCGGAGCTTCCCATTTGTCAGATCCTTTGGGTTTCCTGCTCACATAGATACATACATCTGGATTGCGCTCCTTGGTTCCCCCAAAGTAGGCTGCAACCAAATCTCCGTTCTTCATTTCGGTGATTGTTGAGGCATGAGCTTGTGGAAAAGCAGCCTCATCATACACAAACTCATCCTCCAAGACACGTTTGTCCTTCGTGGGGATACTGACTGTAAAGGTATATTCGCCACTTCCTATATGTTCCACCTTACCATCCGACAAATGAACAGTTGCCGTAGTGTTGGCCGGAACCATCACCTTCCACGTCACCACGTTGCCATCTTTCACCCACGAACTGGCCACCCTGCCATAGGGAGTCTCCAAGGCAGCATTCACATGAAAGCAATTTTGAATCTCGAAACTGGGCTTAAACACAATGTGCTTGTATCCCACTCCTCCGTCCTGCTTGATACCTCCCAGGTATTGATAACACCAAGTGAGCAAATCACCGAGTAGCATAACGTGGTTTCCCGAGTTCATCTTAGGGTCGGCCTTGTCTCCATTCCATAGTTCCCAAATAGTAGTAGCACCATTCTCAGCCATATATCCCCATGAAGGATAAGAGTGATTCGTTGCCAGAAGATAGGCTACATCCGAAAAGCCATTGTCGCTTAATGTACGCATTAACCACGAAATCCCTATCACTCCACAGGTAACATGTCCGTCGCCCACTGTCATGATATTGGTTACAAGGTTTTTCACCACTTCTTCTTTCAATTCTCCTGGCACAATACCAAAAGCAAGCGGGAGTAGATTGGCAGTTGCCGTGTTGTTGCCATAGAACACACTATCCGGGTAAAGCGTATGTCCCGGACGACGGCTGGTACCCCGCTTTACCGTAAGAAACTTCTCATTAAAAGCCCTTGTCATGTTTTGGCACAATATTTTCCACGACTCTGCTTCTGTATCAAGATTTTGCAAACGGGCAAACTTCTCAGCCAACTGCAAACACCTGATCATGTAGGCCGTTGAAATCAAGGAGCCGTCAGTCTGACGCGAGGGATCCTTGCTATGAATCATGTCTAATCTTTCTGGTGGCACACACCAGTCACCATATTTGTCCTTGATTATTATATAATTGTCTGAATAGGTGTCTATCAAGTGGTTAATCCATTTCTTGATAGACGGGTAGGCCTCTGTAATAGGCTGCTTGTTGCCATATTGAGTATATAGCATATCACAACCAAACGGCAAGGCAGCGGGCCATGTCACATTATCCGTATAATAGTTCCAAAAAGCCGGAGCTACATCAGGTATGTTTCCATCGCTTCGTTGCGCCTCACAAATATCACGCATCCACTTGGTATACAACCGTTCGTTGTCGAAAAGGAAGCTCTCGCCCAATGACCCTACCGTGCGGTCGCCGAGCCATGGCTGTCTCTCATTGCGTTGCGGGCAATCCACAGGCATTCCCTTGTAATTGTCCCTAACACCCCACCATGCGTTTTGCACAACCTTGTTGAGGATGGTATCCGAGCAGCTAAATCCATCAAACGACACACCTTGTGCTATCTTTCCCATTGTCTGCATACCGTCACTCACGGTATAAGCCACAACGTCTGCTCTCTCCAAGCAGGCAGGACCCGTTACCCGAGCATACCGAAAGCCATGATATACAAATGTGGCATGCCACTCACGGCCACGCTCCTCACCATTGCACACATAAATATCCTCTGAGAGTGCGTTGCGATAATTGTCCGTATAAAGGTCACCGTTATCCTTAAGCTTCTCTGCATACTTAATTCGTATTGTATCGCCTTTTTGCCCATTTATTTTCAATCCCACATAACCGGCAATATTCTGTCCGAAATCACAAACCCAACTATTAGGTTGTATGCCTTTGGCTACAGTCAGGGCATGTCCCAACCTATCTTCCCGCATGCCTACAGTCATTTGTGCCGACAACGTCCCGTCAGGAATAATGCATCTCACAGCACTCTTCCATTTAGAATCATCATAGCCATTGACAGCCCAATTGCCCAGCTCCATGCGGGCATCATACTCTTCACCATCGTATTCGTTACACGAACGAATCGGTCCCTCTGTCGTTACTTTCCACGACGCATCGGTTGCCCACGTCTCTTGACTGCCATCAGCATACTCAACTATGACGTTAATTCTACACTTAGGAAACCCGAAGACATACGCCTTGTAATATTTCTCCTGGCGCATGGCAAAATAGCGACCTGCTCCAAGCGCAATGCCCAAGGTGGCCTTACTTGAAGGTTCCGATATCTGTTCTTTTGGTGACAACAGGGCTTCTGTCACATCGTATGTCTTGTAATAGATGGTTTTACGATAGTCTGACGGAACAGGCTGCAATACATCCTTGCCCCCTTGTCGCTGTCCGTTGACATAAAATTCTTGCAAGCCTACTCCTGCCACGTATGCCGTAGCGCGTCTTATCTGCGATTTCACGGCAAACTCCTTGCGCATGTATCGTGCATGTAATCGGGTGTGAAGCCCCCTGGCCTCGTCTTCCTGCAATCCTTCTAATCCTATCCACTGACCTTTCCAATAACTTTCACCCAGCAATCCTATCGTGAACCTTCCCACATTGCTCCACTCTGATTTACCCACATTGGTCGACACGCGCACCTTCCAATAGGCATGCGTGTTGCTCTTCAACTTTTTACCTTCGTAGACTATCCATAGTTGCTCCGATGAGTTCACCTCACCGCTGTTCCACAAATCACCCTCGTTGTTTCGTAGTTTCTCTTCGCTCGATGCCACTAATATTTGATAGGATGTCTGCATCACGTTCCGCTTTCGGGACTCCAACTTCCATGCAAAGTGTGGCTTACTGACATCTATACCCAAAGGATTGTCCAAGCGATCCACGGTCAGACTGCCCACCGACACATCGGCACCCAAGACCGTTCTTGGCAAAAACACCATCAAACACAACACGAAAAGTTTAACAACTATAGTTTTCTTCATGTCTTAATTCAAATTCTATTCGTTCAGATCTCTTTTCTTGCCTGCCAACGATCGGTCAACAATCATCTCTTGCCGTTCATCGATGTAGTCTTTAGTTGCATCAACAGCTACCAACACTCCATCATGGGTAGCAATACCTGCCTCATGCGGATTGAGCATAACCGTTTCATTCTTCTTTTCACCAAGATATTTCAGTTTGCCCGTAGCCGCATCCATCCACCAGAGTTTTTTAGTACTGCCACTAATCTTTCGCAAGTCAACATTCATCGTGTTCTTGTTATAATTATACACCATGAGATAGTCAGCTCCACGTGTAGCAATCAGGCGGTCATACTGCTTGCCGTTCTTACCGCTGATAATGCTCTGATCAGGCACACGCTCGAAATAGGGAAATGTCAACATTAAATTCTTCAAATGTTTCATTTGGTTAAAGCCAGGTGACTTCAATGCCTCATACCAAGTTTTTTCCTCTCCGTCTCGTCCATAACTGGTAGGATATCCAGGCTTGAGCATCTGCATGATGCTGTTGTGCCCATAGGTATGTCCGCAACTTCCGGCAAACACACTCCAATAAGCATACCGACGGACATCGTTGTCGCGCCAGTAGTCTTCATTGGGATCGTGCAAGCCCTTGGGTATATCCTCATAACTCGGCTCCGAATCAAATACAGGCTTTATCGGCTTATATTTCCAAGTAGAATCCACATACATCCAAGTATCTTCCTCGGTATTGTCGGGAATAGGATAGTCAGCGTTGCCCATGCGCTGGTTATAACGGCGGTGTCCGCTCTGGAACGTATGGAAATCTATCCATTCCGCCTTGCTCCACCAACGTGCCGACGTATAGCGGCCTCTGGGGTGGTAAGTCATGATGTGGTTTTTGTCATATTGCTTGATACTGCGTGCCAACGCCTCCCAAACTTCCGGCCGGATATCGCCTTGCAGGTCGCCACCAATAAACCAAATGATGTTGGGGCTGTCCGCATATCTTTGCCCAAGAAACTTCCCATAGGCTCGAGCCTGCTCCACATTTATTTTCCCAGCCTTAACCATCGATCCCCAAATGGGCACCATACCTATATATATGCCGTTTTGCTCAGCTACCCTGACTATATAGTCCATGTGGTCCCAATACGAATACACACCTTCCGGATCCACCTTCGACATGTCCCAACCATGGGGCAGCGACAGTTGACCGTAAATATTTATCGACGGAACTCCATCCATAGTCTGCACTTGTACCAGGTTATAGCCAGCCCTACGACACGTCTGCAAGTAGTATTGTGCTTCCGCACGATCCAAGCGTTCGGGCAGCAGCCACCCCGTGTCTCCCAACACAAAGAAAGGAGTTCCATTAGCAAACTGCAAAAACCGCTGGTTGGCAGAAACCTGCAGCCTGCCATTATCATCCCATGGGCGCATGTCCGACTGTGCTCCCGCATGCAAGGCGAGGCCAAAGACAAGGGTCAAAACTGTTTTCCTTAACATATTTCTCTTGATTTATAGTGAGTTCTATATCGTTAAATCTCTATTGTTGGTAGTTATTGACAAGACATATCTTATATCACCCGAAGTAATGCTCCCTTGGTTGTCGGAATATCATAGACGTATGTCTTGGGCAGCACCACCTTGTTGAGTTTTACTTTCGAGTTATTTTCCATCTCCCCTTGTGGAGCTATATAGAACAAGTTATTAGCGTTCTTACCTTTAGCCTTTTTATAACCCTTCAGAGGTTGCCCGAGACGTAACCGAAGGTTGCCGCCTACTGTGGAGCGTATCTGCAAACGAACTATCTTGCCCTGACTCCACTCCATGTCCACAATCTCGAATCCACCACGAGCCATCAAACCCTGCACGTGTCCTTTCTTTTTCCATGCATCCGGTAGCGCCGGCAATAGATCTACGCAGCCATCATGACTTTGCATCAGCATTTCGGCAATGCCAGCCGTACAGCCGAAGTTGCCATCAATCTGGAAAGGTGGGTGCGCATCGAAGAGGTTACGATAGGTTCCTCCCTTTTTCTTGTTAGTGCCGTAGGCCAGCCATCGGT
>CAYVGR010000013.1:0-24264 GCA_964450065.1 uncultured Prevotella sp.
AGGTTGTTTCTTGGTACGACAACGAGAACTCTTATGTTTCTCAGATGGTTCGCACAATCAAGTATCTCGCTGAACTGAAGTAATATCGCTTAAAGTACATAGATAATTGGAGCAATCCAATCAACAATCGGCCGTCCGTTGCAACTGCAATGGACTGCCTTTTTGGTTTCAGGACAATGATATTCGACAAAAAACAAAAGATTTCGGATGCTCACAGCGTACAATGGTAAGTTTTGAGGCCAAGGCAGTCGGTCATCATTTTTGATTAGACATTTTTCAAATATTGAAAAAAGGGCTCATCATTTGTAGGTATTTCAAATAAAGTTTTTATCTTTGCACTGTATGAAGGGGGAGATGTACTTTCTTCTGGGAATACATTATATACAAAAACATTATAAACAATAAAACAACAATTATTATGGCTTACGTAATTAGTGAAGACTGCATTGCATGCGGATCATGCATTGACGAGTGCCCGGTATCGGCAATTTCTGAGGGTGACATCTATTCTATCGATGCTGACGAGTGCACAGAGTGCGGTGCTTGCGCTGCTGTTTGCCCACAGGAAGCAATCAGTCTGTCCGATTAAATTAGTTTTTCTCACCTTAGTCCCCTGTCGGGACGGGTGTTTCACTTGTAAGTAAAGACAAAGCCTCACTGCCTGCTTAATGCGGCAGTGAGGCTTTTTAGGTAGTATGCTTGGCATGCATGCCTATTCTGTTGTTGCAAGCTCCATGTTCTTGTTACCGTTGAGGAAGTCGCATGCCGACATGCGTTTCTTCCCGGACAGTTGGAGCTCAGTTACTTCCAGCCATTCGTCCCCACATGCTATATAGAGCTGAAACCTGTCAACGCTGATAGTGCCGGCAGCTGTGTTGTGGCAGGACTGCTGTGTTTTCCTTGTCTTATATATTTTGAGCATGGTGGGCTGCTTGTCGTCTGCATGCAGCATGGTCCATGCGGCCGGATATGGCGAGAGTCCACGGACGAAGTCGTAGACCGATTTTGCGGGGCTGTTCCAGTCTATCCGGCAGGTCTCCTTGAAAATCTTGGGAGCCGGTCTAAGCGTTGCGGGCTTGTTACCCCATTCTGCCTGGTCGGTTGACGGAACCTTGCCGTCGTTCGATATAACAAGGTCTATGGTCTCCCGGGCGATGTCTGCCCCCAGTTTCATCAAGCCATTATAGACATGTTCCACATCCGCCTCGTCGGGAATGGGAAAGTGTTTCTGGAGTATAATCCGCCCGGTATCGATGTCCTTGTCTAAGAAAAATGTGGTAACTCCGGTTTCGGTCTCGCCGTTGATAATAGCCCAGTTGATAGGTGCCGCGCCGCGATACTGTGGCAGGAGCGCCGCGTGCACATTGAACGTTCCAAGGCGGGGCATGCTCCATACAACCTCGGGAAGCATCCTAAAAGCCACAACGACTTGCAGGTCGGCCCGATAGGCTGCCAGTTCCTGCACAAAGTCCGGGTCTTTCATCTTGACGGGCTGCAACACCGGGATGCCATGCTCCGTGGCATAGGTCTTGACAGCAGAAGGTTGCAGCCTGTTTTGGTGCCGTCCCACCGGCTTGTCGGGCTGGGTAACCACGGCCACCACCTGATAGTCCTCTTCGACCAGCTTGCTCAGTGTGGCAACGGCAAACTCGGGTGTTCCCATAAATACGATCCTTAAATCTTTTTTCTCCATGTGTTGTTTGCTTTTTTTATTGAACTATCGCAAGTGCGAAATCCACCTTTCTTTTTTATAAAAGTCTTGTTCAAGGTGCCTGGGCTTCAAGCCCACGGTGGTCGGGGTCCAACAGCGTCCGATCCATTTCAAATGCTTTTTCTCATTTGCGGAACACGACATCAACCGTGTGTTGAAGGGCACGATACTCTTGGTAACGACAAAGTTACATATTTTGCAACCGTTTACCAAACATTATCGTCGGTTATTGTGACGGCTGCATTCAGCTTGCCAAACAGACTCATGTTGCTGCTTTTGATTTGATAAACGCATGGTGTTTGTAAAAGTTAATAACCATTTTTCCTATCATTGTTTTCGCAACATCTGGAGAAAAATGCGCCATGTTTCAGCAAGTAAAAATGGGTGCGGAGAGGCTTGTCGTTTCGTGGACGGCGCGATGAGTATCTAATGGCAGTGCGATTGAGGCTTCAAGGTTGCACGAAGGAGACTTAGTCGCTACGCGTTTAGGGCTTCATCACCATGCCATTTGATATTCAATCACGGGCGAAAAAATGGACTTTACAACAGCTGTTTTGCTAAACGGCTGACTGTTAGCCTGCTACGAAAGCCCGCAAAATTCGCGAATTTCAGAGTGGGAGATGTTTGGTTTTAAATTCGCCAAGTATGGAGGGGTGTTTGTAAATATAAATGCGGAGAATAAATGCTTCCGGGTTGCATTTGCAAATTATTGTATACCAGTTCATTTTGATTGAAACGGCAAAACTATTATTGCGTGGATTCTATGGGGGATGGAAATGAAGAAGATCCAATCTTTTGCAATGTTAAGAATGAATATCTCATGAAGAGAAATGGTTCTTGGGAGCTCTGTATTCCGACGGGAGTACGCCAAACATCTTCTTAAAGTTGGTTACAAAAGCCTTGTGAGTGTTGTAGCCCACACAATCGGCAATTTCACCTATGGGCATATCTGTGTCGCTCAGCAACTGGGCTGCACGTTTCAGGCGGACATTACGGACGAAGTCGGCGGGTGAGATGCCCAACATGTTGCGTAGCTTGGTGTAGAGGGCTGAACGGCTCATGCAGACATCTTGTGCCAGCTGGTCTACACCGTAGGCAGCATCGGAAATGTGGGTTTCGATGGATTTGAGCATCCTTGCGGTGAGTTCTTCCTCTTCGCTATTGATGCCTATCTTCTGGGGGTCAATATTGGTGCTTCCTGCAAACTGGTGGCGGGCTTCCTCGCGTAGCTCAAAGAGGCGGTTCACACGTTGATCGTTCTCGCGCTCGAGTTTCTTGCGCTTGTGCTTCAAATAAAGGTTTAATAGGCATAGTAGGCAAAATATGGCTAAAAGGCTATAGATGAGCTCTGCCCACCAAGTGAGCCACCACGGTGGCAGGATGTAGACAGCTATCCGGGTGGATTCCCCCCAGTGAATGCCATCTAAGGAAGCCTGTACCTCAAAGACGTAGTCGCCGGGAGGCAAGGCGTGATAGTCCACTGTACCCATACTGCCGTCTGTTTCGGTAGAGTGGTATTGCCACTGTTGTTCCAGTTCGGTGAGCCTGTAACGGTATCGGGTGTGCGATGGAGTAGCATAGTTGAGTGCAGAGAATTGAAACGTCAGGTAGTTCTGATGATAAGGAAGAGAGAGGTCAGCCGAGAGTTTGTCTAATGGCAGCGATTCTCCATCGACACTCAGACCAGTCATGACAACAGACAACAATGATGTATCTTTTGACTCAAACCATTTCGGTTGGAACATCACAGCTTTGCTTGCCCCGTATACGAAGACGAGACTGCTGTCGGGCATACATTGAGCAGCCCGCTCCATTAGTGGGGCTTCGGGAATACCGTCATCGCTGCTGAGGTTGATGAGCGTTGGTGTCACGCGCGAGATGCCCTGTGCAGTGCCTGCCCATACATGGTTGTCGGCATCAATGACGAGGCTGCGTATGCAATTATTGGCCAAACCCTCAATGCGCTCGCATTTGTACCCTTTGCGGTTGTCCTTGGGAGAGAGACGAAATAGCCCATTCTGGGTTCCTACCCACAATATCCCTTGTGCGTTTCTTGCCACACAGTTGTATTTGTTCGAGAAGCGTTCTATTTCTTTGGCAGCATCAAACATTGCAAGTGTATCGGCTTGGGTATCGAGCAGAAAACTCCCATTTTGCGAATAGACCAACACCCACTTATCATCGAGGGGGCACGCCCCCACCAGCCGCCGGTATCGGTTTAATTGTGGCAAGCGGTCGTTAAGTAGTACGAATTTGGATTTATCATTGTAGAAATAGCCCAGCAGGCAGAGCGAGTCACAGAGTAGGTAGCGTCTGCCAGCAAGCTCCTGAATGAAAGTTGTGCGATTGTGCAGTAGCCCTTCCACATTATTTCTATTATAACAGGAAACACCGTCCGCACTTTCTTGGTACACCCCATCATTCTTGCAGTGCCATATGTTCCCTTGGCTGTCAGTGACACTGCGTACAAGGTCTATCAGCGCCTGGTTATCTACAATCTTAGCTTTTGGCCGGTAGGGTGGATGATAAATGATGCCCTCAGTGGTGGTTCCAAGCCAAATGCCACCCTGCCAATCCTCAGTGGCCGTAGTAAAGCGAGTGCCTAATCCCAGAGAGTTCAGTCTTTTACGCCAGTCAGAAGTCAACCGTTCATTTTCTGTTTCACCACGTAGGAAGCGCTTCACTTCTTCGCTATTTTCCCTTACCATAAAATCATAGCGAAACGACCGTATACGTACATCAAACAGATAGGCATGATAGAAATCGTGCAGCCAGAGCAACGAGTCGCCCTGCCACCAGTGAGCATAGTCCTCGGAATAGTGTTCCAATAGTAAACAGCGCAGACGGTCGCAGGGCAGTACCGTGAAACCCTTGCCATTGGACAGACAAAAAACACCTTCGCTGTTCACAAGCATTTGTCCGTTAGGCAGCGACACTATCTGTTGTACCTCCTCTGTCGGCAGCCCGTCGAGCACCGTCCATTGTCTGTAGGAAGTCTGAGCCACCAGACGAGTAGCTACCATACAGATAAAAACAAAGAAAAACTTTTGCTTCAGATGACTCATATCTGATGATATTTAATTACAAATTTAAATAAAATATTCCGGATTATAAGCCAGTTGGATAAAGAAAGTGCTTTTTCCTTAAAAGATGGATATGAGTAAAAACTCGGTTTATCGTCGTTTTCGTCCAAAATATGTGGAAAAGGGTGGGCGTAAACGTACTTTCTTGCCAAAACATATATACGACTATTGGATTTGGACATAAGGGAAAGCCTATTCTTCGTATTATTAGGTAACTTTACAGCAGAAACTAAATCGAATATATAACTAACAGCAATGAGAAAAGCAATACTGGCAATAGTGTTGATACTGACCACACTGGCAGTTATGGCACAGGATGAGCATCTCAAGATGCAATTCAATTTTGAGAATGTAGAGGGCAAGAACGTCACCGACCCTGTGTCGGGCATAGTTGCCAAGTTGATGAACCAAGCCACAGTGGTGAAGGTGGGCAGATGGCACGCTCTCGACCTTGGCAATGGTTCGGGCTATTTGGACATGACGAAGAGCGCGGGCGAGGTAGTCAGAAACCTGACCGACTTCACTGTATCAGTCTGCTATCGTGTTGATGCCGGTTCATCTCTTTCGGGTGCAGGCCATTTTCTGTGGTGCTTCTCGCAATCGGCTGCCAACACGAAGTCGGCTTCGCCATACGTGGCTTACCGCCTGAACGCCCAACGCATGACTACCTCCACGGGTGGATGGAGTTCGGAGACGGGCATACAGGTGGGCAGCGAGAGTGAGAAAGGCCGCTGGATGAATGTACTCTTCCGTCAGAGTGGACAGAAGGGAGAGCTGTTCATTGATGGCAAGCTTGTGGGGCAGGCCACGAATATGCCCCTGTTGAAAAATGTGCTCAAAGCAGTACCCGCATACAACTGGATGGGGCGCGCACCGTTCTCTTCCGACAGTTACTTGAGACAGACACTCATCACCGACTTCCGCCTCTACGATGTGGCTGTAAGCGACGAACTGGTATCCGAAATTGCCGCCACGGCCACCGAGATTGAGCAACAATATAAATATGGTGAAGTGGGCGACCTCTCGCAACTGCAGGCGGTTGTCAACGAGTGCAAGGCATGGGTAGGTACTGTCACGACGGGCTATGCCCCCAACGCTATCGCTGAGCTGCAGGATGAGATAGACATGGCCGAGATGGAGGTTCAGAAGGCTCGTGCCTCACAGATACTCATTGACGAATACATCAACACGCTCCATGCCCTCCTCGCCAGTGCCAAGGCTACTGAGGGTTACCAGGCCAAGACGGTGTTTCCCGCAACTACCGATCACGGCTTTGTCCACCCCGGCGGCATTGTTTCGCAGCAGGACATCGACCGCGCAAAACAGCTCCTTGCCGACGGCGACACCAAGATAAAGGCTGCCTGGCAGAAACTCTGCGCTAACGAATATGCTCAGGCAGGCGTACAGACCTATCCAACATGGGACATTATCCGTGGCGGCGGCGGTGGCCAGAACTATATGAACGCTGCCCGTGGCGCAGCCATGGCCTACCAGAATGCCTTGCGTTGGAAAATAGGAGGGACAAAAGCTAATGCCGATGCTGCCGTGCGCATACTGATGGCATGGTGCAACGGCTGCAATTCGGTGGGTGGTGACACCAATATGAGCCTTGCCGCCGGCATCTATGGCTACGAGTTTGCCAACGCCGCCGAGCTGATGCGCGACTATGAGGGCTGGGCATCAGAAGACTTCGAAAAGTTCAAGCAATGGATGGTGCGCGTGTGGTACAACAGGAGTATCGATTTCCTGCGCCGACGCCACGACACATGGCTCAATGCCCGCTACTCTAATCTCGGCGAACGTCCCGGCCACTACTGGAGCAACTGGGGACTGTGCAACGTTCTCTGCGTGATGAGCATCGGCATACTATGCGACGATGTACACATGTACAATCAAGGTGTCTCATTTTATAAGTATGACCACGTAGGTACTTTCAAAGATCGCACTAACGACAGTTTTATTATGAATGACGGTTGTGACGAGTTTATCGGCAATCTTGTGCCCGTGGTACTGCCCAATGAGCGTGGTCCGCTGGGCTATCTGGGTCAGATGCAGGAGAGTGGTCGCGACCAGGGACACACACTCATGGCACTTGGACTAGCCCTCGATATCTGCACCGTGGGTCTGAACCAGGGCGACGACCTCTTTGCTTATATGAATGACCGTATTGCTGCAGGTACAGAGTTTGTGGCAGCCATGAACTTCGGAGGCATTGCAGCCTCTTGGCTACCATGGAAGCTCTACGACTATGCTGACTGCCGTGGCACATTAGGTTCAGCCTGGCGCATGAGTGGCCCCAACACTGGAGGTGCAGGCGAGAAACGTCCTTACTGGGAACGCGCCTTGGGTTACTACGAGGGTATGCGTGGCGTGAAGATGCGGTATTCCGAAAAGGCCAGTGCTGTTGTTGGCA
The DNA here is from genome assembly GCA_964450065.1 of uncultured Prevotella sp. Taxonomy (GTDB): domain Bacteria; phylum Bacteroidota; class Bacteroidia; order Bacteroidales; family Bacteroidaceae; genus Prevotella. The sequence continues at coordinate 7,208 of CAYVGR010000013.1, forward strand.
TCGACGGTGGCGGCGGCAACTACAGCCAGAACAGCGGCGGCTTTGACCATCTTGGCTTCTCTACCCTTACCAGCTACCGGCCAGCCATCAGTGCCGACAAGGCCATCACACCACTCTCAGGTAACATTATATATAAAGGTGTAATCTACGAGAACCAGACCAACCTTGGCGGTCTGAAGTACAAATACGAGACATGCCCCTCAAAGGGCATCCCGGCCGACGGCAGTGACATTACCCTCGCCCCTCAGCTTCCCGAAGGTGCCGAGGACTGTGGTCAGTGGCTTTGGAACACTGGCGAGACAACTCGCAACATCATTGTGAAGGCAGACCGCAGCTACCTCTATCGCGTCAGCTATACTGCACCGAACGGAGCCGTAAGCCATCAAGCCTTCGCCATCGCTGTGAGCGGTGATGCTGCCCCCGACTCTTTCACTACCGAGATCACAGCCAACAACGAAACTGTCTCCACCAACGAGATCACTTTACTTTGTGGATCCGCTGCAAAGTTGAAGATGACTCCCGTCACCGGCTGGACCAACGACTACCTGTGGGACAACGGCAGCGTTGGTTCCACCATCACCATCCCCGCCATTATGAGCAGCCGCACCTACCTCTGCCAATATGCCAACCAGAGCGGTGCCGTCAGCGAGGCTCGCTTTCAGCTCAATGTCGTGCCAGCCATCCAGACCATCAATGGCACCGAAACCACCGAAAGTTATGTGCTCAGAGGCAGCAGCGTTACCCTTGGACTCAACATTGCCAGCGTAGCCAATCCCGACAATGTGCAGTGGAGCAACGGTACGCAAGGAGCGACACTCGTCATCGACCATGTAGAGAGAGATATGATCGTAACGGCCACCTACCTCGGAACCACTTATACTTATCAACTCAATGTTAAGCAAACTGGTAGTTTCTCTTACTTCTCGCTGCTTACTGCCGACCGTGGCTATCAAATCGTTACTTCTCCCGAAGAACTGAAGTCGCTTGCCGCTGACCACTACTTCATCCTCGCCAGCGATGATGCCGACCTGCTCATCGGACTGGCTAATGCTCCCAAGAACGGCAACAAGGCTTTGTTCTTCCAGTCGCCTGCCGACCCTGCAATGGATGTGTCAAAAGTATTCTCTATCGAAACCTACAACAACGGATTTTGCTTGCGCAATCTGAAGTTTGACGACTTACTACTGCAGACCGAATGGAACCAGGCGGAAAAGTTGCGCACCCACGACCAACCGCTGCCCTGCGAATGGGCACGACTGCTGATGAGCTATACCGACGGGGCATGGACCATCGAGAACGGTAAATATACAGGCAACTTCCTTGGCCTCTGGACCGTGGCCAATGGCTACCGCGACGGAGAGGAAACAGCCTGCAACAAGACTGGCAGCGACATTGCCCACTTGCAAATCTTTGCCATCGAAAAGAGCCGTTACAACAACACCTTTGCCAGTCAGGCATCATCGCCCGCCGACATTTCTGTCCTGCTTGCCAGCTCTACCATCACTCAGTACACCAAGCAAGGCTGGCTGCGCGGCAACAGCAGTACCTCTGGCTACAGCGAGAAGCCCGCAGCCATACAGAGCACTGTCCACAACGGATACGGCATTAGCCACTGGCGCGCTTCGGCTGTCACCAACTCGAAGCTCATCTATCAAATTATCGAGGGTCTGCCCGAGGGCACCTATACCCTCGAGGCCTACGCTGCTGCCACCGTGTGGAACAACAACAAAGGTGGAGACAACCGCACCGGCGTGAGCCTCTTCGCTGCAGGCAATACCAACAGCAGTGAGACCGCTGTTACCACTGCCACCTACGGAAAGTACAGTGTCACCTACGAACTCAGGGAAGGCGAGCCGCTCACCATTGGTCTATGTGCCGGTGCCAACAACCAAAACACATGGGTGTTCCTCTCTGATGTCACCCTCACCTACCAAAACCAAGAAACGGGCATTGAACAAATTACCCACGTCCAGAACCTGGACAATCGTTGTTACGACCTCATGGGACGTCCCGTTTCATCAACCAATCAAAAGCGAGGTGTCTACATCATGAATGGAAAGAAAATACTAATCAAATAATATGAAAAAATCGATCATCATCTGCCTGTCACTGTTGCTTTCGGCAACCATGCAGGCACAGACATTTACTCATTACACGACCACAGAGCAGCAGCCGTGGCAACTGTCGAAAACAAAAGCGAGCAGAAAAAGGACGGAGACTCTTCTGCTCTCGCTCGATAGGAAACTGCCGGGTCATGAGTTCCATGCCTGGGGTGTATGCTTCAACGAGTTGGATCTTGATGCCTTGGAACTATTGCAGCCCAAGCAGCAGGAACACATCATGCACGACCTCTTTGCCCCTGACGGTGAGCTGCGCTTTACACGTGGACGACTGACGATGAATGCCAACGACTATAGCCGGGCGTGGTACTCTTGTGACACGGTGGCTGGCGACTTCCAGCTGAAGTACTTTAATATTGAGCACGACAAGCAGAACGTCATCCGGCTCATCAAAATGGCACAGCGGTGGCAACCGGCACTCACGTTCTGGATGTCGCCTTGGAGTCCGCCTGCATGGATGAAGATAAACCAGGACTATCCCGTACTCTCCTCACGCTTCAACCGACAGCCGAAAGAGAAAGATGCGCTGCTTTACGATGGTAATGTCACGACCGACCCCAACGAAGTCAAGCTGCTTGGTGACCGTCGTGGTGTGTTTCCCCGCCGACTGGCCACGCAGGACTATTTCATCCAGGATCCACGCTATCTGCAGGCCTATGCCAATATGTTTTGTCGCTTTATCGACCTCTACCGCGAGGAAGGTATTCCTATCGACATGGTGATGTACCAGAACGAGGCATACAGCTACACGCCCTATCCTGGTTGTGCGTGGACGGCTGAGGGCACACAGCGCTTCAACCGTGACTACCTGGCACCCACGCTCAAGGCGAAGCACCCCGATGTGAAGCTCTATCTTGGCACCTTCAACACCAACCGGCTCGACTATGTGCAGAAGGTTGTAGACGGACTTAAAAACGATGTTTTAGGATTGGGAATACAGTGGGAGTGCCGTGAACATCTGGACACTCTGCGCCAACGCTATCCCCACCTGAAGCTTATCAGCAGTGAGAGCGAGTGTGGCAACGGTTCGATGGACTGGCGAGCTGGCGAGCATACCTTCCACTTGCTCTGCGACTACGTAGGGCGTGGGTGTGATGAGTATTTTATCTGGAACTTCATTCTCTGCGGCAATGGCGAGAGTCCTTGGGGATGGAAGCAGAACGCGCTCATTCAGGTAGATGCCCGGAATCGTACCTATCGCTACACAGCAGAATATTATGCTGTGAAGCATTTCTCCCGCTTCGTGATACCAGGTAGCCAAGTGCTGGCCTATCAAAGTAAAGACGAGACAAAAGGTACTCCCGCCATTGCCTTTCTCCGTCCCGACGGCAAGTGTGTCATCGTTGTAGCCAACCTGACCTCGGAGCCTCGCAGTGTTAGCATCGACTTGGGCTATCGTTACTCCCTTACGGAGAACCTTCAGCCCCATTCGTTCCATACTTTCATGGAGGGGAAATGAAAACTATATACTATTCTTTTCTGCTTATTACCTGTGCGCTGCTCTGTGTACTACCTCTTTCTGCGCAAAGCGACCTCCGGCATTACAAGATGGCGGGGCCTTACGAGGTGGTAGCTCGCGACGGTGTGTTCCGTGCCTCTAAAGGTGGCAGCGAACGGGATATGTGGACGGCCTACGAATGTGCGAAGCAGGGCTATACAGAGAAAGCATTGGAGATCATTGATGCTTACGCCACGACACTGCAACGATTCGACGGACACGATGCACCCTTGTGCGCCATACAGGGCTATTGGTTAGTGAGGGCGATGATGGAAGTTGAATTGAAGATTAAAAACGAAGAGTTAAGAATAGACAAACAGTCCTGGGCAGACATGGTGCGTCGGGCAATGCTGCCGATGATGGAGCAGTTCGAGGCAGACAGCCCTTACGCCAATGGCAACTGGGGAGCCATCGTGAACCGATGCAGGCTGGCCTGCGCCATCTTTTTGGAGGATAAAGCTCTCTATCAAGCCAGCATCGACTATTTCTTTCATGCCAACGACAATGGCTCGTTGCCTCACTATGTGAGCGAGACAGGACAATGCCAGGAGACTGGCCGCGACCAAGCGCACGCTCAACTGGGGCTCGGTGCGTTGTGTGACATCTGCGAGATGGCATGGGGACAGGGCGATGACCTTTGGGGGGTACTTGATAACCGTCTGATGAAAGGCATTGAATATTCTGCTAAATATAACCTCGGCTACGACGTGCCCTTCCAGACGTGGGCGGATTGCACAGGCCTCTATTGCGACTGGACAGAACCAAGCTCTATGGGACGTGGACGCATCCGCTGCATCTATGACCAGCCGTATCAGCACTATGTAGGCAGAAAGGGTCTGAAGATGCCCTATACCAAGAAACTGCTTGGCTTGCAGAGGAAGGTGGAGCAGCGAGGAGAGCTTATAAAGAACATGGAGGCTGACCAGTTCTCCGTGAAGAATGTCAAGGAGGGTGAGAAACTACATTCTGTCTTCACATACGCCGCCCCGGAGGGAGCACCTTTGAAGCACGATTACGACGTGTTCATACAGCCGCGTGGCAGCAAGGAGTGGACGAAAGTAGATACGTATATGGCGAAGGTGAACGCGCCCATTGGAGACAACAAACACAGAGTCTCGGAAATCAGCTATTGCATATTCGACTTTACGGGTGATGTGTTTGTGCGGGTTGTCAGCAAGCATAAGAAGTTTAAGGCAGCAAGAGTAAGGCCGGACTATCGGGGCGTGATAGCCAACGTGCAGAATGACAGCACTGTGCAGTTTCTGCTCTTTCAGCCTGAAAACCTTAGTGTGGAGTTCGATGGCGACATCACCAACAATCTCTTGATCTTTACCTCAAAGCCACCCGTTACTAAGGAGCAGGCCGAACAAGAAGCCAAGACACAAGGTCGTCGTTTTATCTATTTCCCTCCTGGCTTATATACTCAAGCCGACATCGACAGCATATCTCCTCCATTACAGGGAGGAGCAGGGGGTGGGTCTGTCATCTACCTTGCTCCCGGCAGCTATTTCACGGGTACCTTTGCTATCGAGGATGCCCACAATGTCAGTATCTTGGGACGAGGCATAGCCCGTCCTCAGAGTGGCTACGAGGGTTGCCACGTACATCGATCGAAAAATGTGCTCATCGAAGGTCTGACGGTGAACACCTGCCCAGTGGGTGGCTCGGACAGCGTGACCCTGCGCAATGTGAGGAGCATCTCTCATCCCGGCTGGGGCGACGGTTTGAACGTATTCGCCTCGCAGAACGTGCTCTACGACCGCGTTTTCTGCCGCAACTCCGACGACTGTACCACAGCCTATGCCTCGCGCAAGGGCTTCTTCGGCGATTGCCGCAATGTGACCATGCGCAACTCCACGCTCTGGGCCGACGTGGCACACCCCATCTTCATTGGCATCCATGGCAACGCCGAACGCGGCGACACGATAGAAAACCTGCGCTACGAGAACATCGACATCCTCGGACAGGCAGAGCCACAGGTGGATTACCAAGGCTGTCTGGCCATTAATTGCGGCGACAACAACCTCGTGCGCAACGTCGTCTTCGATAATATCCGTATCGAGAAGATTGAACAGGGAAGCATCGTGCAGGTGAAAGTGGGCTATAATCAGAAGTATTGCACAGCTCCCGGACGTGGTGTAGAAAATGTCACCTTCAGGAATATCCGATACAAAGGCACAAAGCCCAGTCTTTCTATTGTCAATGGCTACGACAACGAGCGCAAGGTGAAGGGTATCATCTTCGAGGGCATTAAAATCAACGGCCGGCTGCTACACGACAACATGGAGGACAAGCCTGCGTGGTACTCCACCGCCGACTACGTTCCCATGTATGTGGGCAATCATGTGGAAAACGTGGTGTTCAGTGCTGACGCAAGAGGCACATTGGCCAGCCAGTCTCTGAGCTACTGCTCGTCACAGGTGAACCGCACCTTGGAGACGTTGCGTCCCGATACACTTGTGAACCATATTCCTGCTAACCAAAAGAAAACTTTCTTGGAGAAGTGAATACCCTCGGTACGCCTTTTGATGTCCGCAACTTCTTCGCGCTGTCTTTTTAATTTGCTGCTTTTGATTTGATAATCGCATGGTGTTTGTAAAAGTTAATAACCATTTTTCCTATCCTTGTTTTCGCAACATCTGGAGAAAAATGCGCCATGTTTCAGCAAGTAAAAATGGGTGCGGAGAGGCTTGTCGTTTCGTGGACGGCGCGATGAGTATCTAATGGCAGTGCGATTGAGGCTTCAAGGTTGCACGAAGGAGACTTAGTCGCTACGCGTTTAGGGCTTCATCACCATGCCATTTGATATTCAATCACGGGCGAAAAAATGGACTTTACAACAGCTGTTTTGCTAAACGGCTGACTGTTAGCCTGCTACGAAAGCCCGCAAAATTCGCGAATTTCAGAGTGGGAGATGTTTGGTTTTAAATTCGCCAAGCATGGAGGGGTGTTTGTAAATATAAATGCGGGGAATAAAAGCTTCCGGGTTGGCCATGGGCAAGTAACATTCAAAGTGTTCTTGCCAACCCGTTGGGCTTGCTTGTGCAGGCATACCAATGTTTCAACCTCATTGACGGCAACACGGAATATCGCTTTTTTGTTTTTGTCGATGATGCAATATGGGGGTGTTTCATGCGTTATTACATTAAGTAGGTGGAGTTTGTAATGACGTTACATACAAAAGTAGAATCAAAATGATAGAATATATTAAAGGTGAGTTGGCAGAACTCACACCGGCGCTGGCCGTTATAGAGACTGGCGGGATAGGTTATGCGCTGAGCATTTCTCTCAACACTTACGATGATATTCTGGGCAAGAAAGAGGTGAAGCTCTATGTTCACGAGGCCATACAGACCGGTGGGCGCGACGACAACTACACGCTCTATGGGTTTTCGGCCAAGCAGGAACGCGAGCTGTATCGCCTGCTCATCACGGTGTCGGGGGTGGGGGCCAACACAGCTCGAACCATGCTCTCGTCGCTCACCCCCAAGGAACTTTGCAATGCCATAGCCAACGGTGACGAGAAACTCCTCAAGAGTGTGAAGGGTATTGGGCTGAAAACGGCTCAGCGCATTATCGTAGACCTGCGCGACAAGATAATCAGCTCGGGCATTGCCGACGAGCTGCATGCCGGCACCTCGGCCACCAAGAGCTCGGCGGTGAACACGGCCGTGAAGGACGAGGCCGTCTCGGCACTCACCATGCTGGGCTTCTCGCCGGCTCCTGCGGCCAAGGCGGTTATCGCTATCCTTACCGAGCAGCCCGACGCGGCTGTGGAAATGGTGGTGAAGGAAGCTCTGAAACGCATGAAGTAAGCCCGTCCTGAACCTTCGCCTGAGCCTTGCCTGCACGGCATGCCAAACACAAAAAAATGAGAATCGGGAAACAACATGTTATCATCTTGCTGATGCTGACCATGGCCATGGTCAGCTATGCCGTTGTTTCCCCATTTTTCCAAGTAAACCCCACGCGCCAAAATCGTAACACCCAGGGCAAGGACACCCTTTTGTCGCAACCCATACTCGACAACGACGAGCAGATACCCGACTCGCTGCTCAACCCGCGTTGGAAGATACAGCGCACCACGCCGATTACCTACGACGACCTTGACCAAAACGCCATGGACCTGAAACGGCCCCAGGGATTGCAGTATGAGGTGACTTACAACGACACTATCGACCGATATATCATCGGCACCAAGATTGGCTCCACCTATCTTGCGGCTCCTATCATGATGACTCCGGAGGAATATTTGAAATGGAGCGAGAAGCACGGCCGCAACGCATTCTACCGCAGCAAGAATGACGAGATATACAAGGCGAAGGGCAAAGAGAAATTCGATTTTGCGGATATGCACTTCGACCTTGGTCCGGCCGAGAAGATTTTCGGCCCCGGGGGCGTGCGCGTCAGGACACAGGGAACGGCCGAACTGAGATTAGGCGCGACATTCAAGAGCATCGACAACCCGTCGCTTCCTATCCGAAACCGCAAGACAACCATGATGGACTTTGACGAGAAGATTAATCTTAACGTCAACGGTAGGGTGGGCGACAAGGTGAACATGAATCTTAATTACAACACCGATGCCACTTTCGACTTCGATACACAGAACATGAAGCTGAAATACGACGGCAAGGAAGACGAGATTATCAAATTGGTGGAGGGCGGCAATGTGTCGTTCCCCTCAAACTCATCGCTGGTGCAGGGGGCGAGCAGCCTGTTCGGACTGCGCACCGACCTGCAGTTTGGCAAGCTGAGCCTGCAATTAGTGGCCTCTCAGAAAAAGAGTTCGTCGAAGAGTGTGTCGAGCAAGGGCGGCAAGCAGCTCACGCCGTTCGAGATAGGGGCTGCCGACTATGAGGAGAACCGCCACTTCTTTCTTTCACAGTATTTCCGCAATCGTTATGATGAAAGCATGAAGTCGCTGCCCAATCTCACCACGGGCGTGACTATCAACCGCGTGGAGATTTGGGCGACCAACAAGAGCGGCACCACCACCAACACGCGTAACATTGTGGCTCTGACCGACCTTGGCGAGAGCAGCAATATCAGCAATACGATGTGGGCGCCGGCAGGGGTCAGCGTGCCGTCGAACGCGGCCAACACCGAGTATGGCACGATGGTAGGCTCCTTAGTGGGTGCGCGCGACATCGACCAGACGTCTACCGTGCTCGACGGTGCGGGGCTTGTGGGTGGTGTCGATTACGAGAAGTTGCAGAGTGCGCGCCTTCTCAATTCCTCCGAATACACGGTGAACCGCGCCTTGGGTTATGTTTCGCTGCGCACTTCGTTGCAAACCGACCAAGTGCTGGCCGTGGCCTACGAATATACATACGGCGGGCGCACCTATCAGGTGGGCGAGTTTGCCAGCGACATTACCAACGTGGGGCAGGCTCTCTTTGTCAAGTCGCTGAAGAACACCAGCAACAATCCTATGCAGGGCAACTGGGACTTGATGATGAAGAACGTGTATTATCTGGCATCGAACGTCGAGAAAGACAAGTTCCGCTTGGACGTGAAGTTCCAGAGCGACACGGCCGGCGTCTATCTCTCGTATATCCCCGAACAGCAGGTGAAGAGCCAGTCTATCATCCGATTGCTTGGCGCCGATCGGTTGGACAATAACAACAGGCCTAACCCCAACGGCTACTTCGATTTCGTGGAGGGTTATACCGTGAGCGACGGGCGCGTGTTTTTTCCCGCGGCAGAGCCATTCGGAAGTTATCTCTACAATTATCTGACGAGCAAAGGCGTGAGTGCTGCCACGGCACAAAAATATGCCTTCACCGAGCTGTACGACTCCACCAAGACCATTGCCCGGCAAATTGCCGAAAAAGATAAGTTCATGCTGCAAGGGCAGTACCGGGGCACGTCGGCCAATGTCATCTCCTTAGGCGCATACAGTGTGCCGCAAGGGTCGGTGGTGGTGACCGCCGGTGGTGTGACGCTGACCGAGGGAGCCGACTATTCGGTGGACTATAATGCCGGGGAGGTCACCATTCTGAACCAGAGCATCATCGATGCCGGAACGCCTGTCAACGTGTCGTTGGAGAGCCAGGCGGCATATTCGCAGGAACGCAAGACGATGTTTGGCATGAACTGGGCATACGATTTCTCCAAGGATTTCCAGCTGTCGGGCACCATACAGCATCTCTCCGAACAACCCCTCACCACCAAGGTAGCCATGGGCAGTGAGCCGCTCAACAACACAATATGGGGTGTCAATATGAACTGGAAAAAGGAAAGCCAGTGGCTCACCAATGTGCTCGACAAGATACCGTTCCTCCGTCTTACCAAGCCCTCGCAGATATCGTTCTCCGGAGAGTTTGCGCAGCTCATTGCCGGGCAGAACAGTGGTGTGCAGGACAACGCGTCTTATCTCGACGACTTCGAGAACACCACCGAGAAAATGGATGTTTCCACCCCTATCAACTGGGTGTTGTCGAGCGTGCCTTCGATGTTTCCCGAGAGCAAAGACCGCACGGGTCTGACCAGTGGTTTCAACCGTTCGCAGATGGCCTGGTACACCATCGACCCACTGTTCACCCGTCGCAGCAGCAGTTTGACGCCTGCTCACATCAAGAGCGACCTTGACCAGCTGAGCGATCCGTACGTGCGCGAGGTATATGTGAGCGACCTTTACCCCCAGCGCGACCGCAACAGCTACAGCGGTGCCACCTCCACGCTACCCATTCTGAACCTGGCCTACTATCCCAATGAGCGCGGCCCCTACAACTTCAACCTTAATCTGTTGTCCGACGGACGGCTCTCCAACCCCCGGCAGCATTGGGGTGGTATGATGCGAAAGCTCGATACCAACGACTTCGAGGCTGCCAACATTGAGTATATCGAGTTTTGGATGCTCGACCCTTTTATCAAAAGCAATGAGCTGCCCAATGCCTCGGAACATGGGGGCGACTTCTATATCAACCTCGGCGAGGTGTCGGAGGACATTCTGCACGACGGCAAGAAATTCTATGAGAGTGGTATGCCGGTCGACGGGTCGGACAATTTCATCTACACCCAATGGGGCAAGATTCCCGTACAGAGCACCGTTACCTACGCTTTTGCCACGAGTCCGGGCAGCCGTAAACTGCAGGATGTGGGCTACAACGGCCTGAACGACACCGAGGAACAGCACTTTGAGTCCTATCAGGACTTCCTCAGGCATATACAGGGCAAGGTGAATGCCGCCGTGTGGGATTCCATCTGGGCCGACCCGGCCAACGATAACTACCACTATTTCCGTGGTTCCGACCTCGACCGAATCGAAGCTCCCATTCTGCGACGCTATAAGTATATCAACAATCCGCAGGGCAACTCGCCCGACAACGAAAGCCGAACCGAGGGCTACGACACCTCTTATAAAACCACGCCCGACGTGGAAGACATCAACCAGGACTACACGTTGAACGAATATGAGAAGTATTACCAGTATCGCGTCTCCATTCGTCCCGAAGACCTTGTGGTGGGCAAGAACTTCATTGTGGATAAGCGCGAGTCGAACCGTACGGCTCGCAACGGCACGTCGCCCAAGCTCACGTGGTACCTGTTCCGCATCCCAGTAGACAGGTTCGAGAGTCGCCACGGCTCCATTTCCGACTTCAGCAGCATCCGTTTCATGCGCATGTTTCTCACCAACTTCGAGCATCCGGTGGTGATGCGCTTTGGAAGTCTCGACCTTGTGCGTGGTACTTGGCGCACGTATGAGCAGAAATTGGACAACGCAGCCACTACCGGGACGATGACAACGGCATCGGTAAGTATCGAGGAAAACAACGATAAGACGCCCGTCAACTATGTTTTGCCACCGGGAATAACACGTGAACAAGACCCCACCCAGCCGCAACTCGTGCAGGCCAACGAGCAGGCGCTCGACATCAACGTGTCGAATCTGTCGGGTGGCGAGTCGAAGGCTGTCTACAAAAATACCATGCAGGATCTCCGCCAATACAAGCGCATCCAGATGTTTGTGCATGCCAATGCCCACGAGCAGAACGTTACCAACCTGCAGGACGACCAGCTCGCCGTGTTTGTGCGCCTTGGTTCCGACTACAAGAGCAATTATTATGAATACGAAATACCATTGAAGCTCACTCCTCCGGGCAATTACAACCGCAGGTTGAGAGCCGACTGCCTTGCCGTTTGGCCCGAGGAGAATATGCTCGACATTCCCCTTTCTGTGTTCACGGCACTTAAAAAGGAGCGCAATCAGCAGAAGGGCATGGGGCTTGCTTCGTATAACCGACCCTACGAGGGCTACGACAGCGAGCACCCGAAAAACAAGATAACCGTGATGGGAAATCCCACATTGGGCGAAGTGAAGGTCATGATTATCGGTGTGCGCAACCTTGCGGCCGATAACAAGAGCGGCGAGGTGTGGGTGAACGAGTTGCGATTGAAGGAATATAACAACTCTGGTGGATGGGCCGCTAATGGCAACCTGAATGTCCAAATGTCCGACTTGGGCACAGTAAACCTACAAGGACGTTATGTGACTCAGGGCTTTGGCGGCTTGGAGGAAGGAGTGAACACCCGTTCGCAGGACGACCAAAGCGACGTCGCCTTGATGACCAACATAGAGCTGGGTAAGTTCTTCCCCGACAAGGCGAGGGTCACGGCACCATTATATTATAGTGTAACCAAGCAGGTGAGCAAGCCGAAGTATAACCCGCTCGACACCGACATGGAGCTGAAAGATGCCCTGGACGCTGCCCCGACACGCCACGAGTGCGACTCTCTCGAAAACATTGCCGTGCTCAAGACGCTCAACACCAATTTCTCGCTGTCTAACGTGAAGGTGGGCATACAAACCAAACGCCACCCCATGCCGTACGACCCGGCCAACTTCTCGTTCTTCTACAGCCACAGCCACAGCCGCACACAGGGCGAGACTACGGTTTATGAGAACGAGGACAATTGGCGCGGCGGCATGAACTACAGCTGGACTCCGGTCTACCAGCCGTGGGAACCCTTCAAGAAAACCAAGAGCAAGAGCAAGTGGGCCGCCTTTCCCAAGCGTTTAGGACTGAACTGGTTGCCCCAGAGTGTGAACTTCAACACCGAGATGACGCGTTATTACTACGAGTTGCAAGAGCGCGACATGGAGTCCATGGAGAAGTCGAACCTGCCTTTGGTGTTTGCCCAACAGTTCCTCTGGAACCGCGAGTTCCAGCTGCGTTGGGACCTGACCAAGAACCTGCACATGGACTTCCGGAGTGCCACCCATGCCGAAATAGAAGAACCTTACACACCGGTGAACAAAGATTTGTATCCCACACAGTATGAGGCATGGAAAGACTCGGTGTGGAGAAGCATCCAACATTTGGGAACTCCGCTCGATTATCAGCAAAACTTTACGGCTTCGTATCAGCTGCCCCTCAACCTGCTGCCTGTCTTCGACTGGCTGAACAGCGATGCCTCCTACAATGCGACGTACAACTGGTTGCGCGGAACCGAGCTGGAAGACGGCACCTCCTTGGGCAATACCATACAAAACAGCCGCCAGCTGAACATTAACGGCACGTTCGACCTGGTACGGCTTTATAATCATAGTCCATTCCTGAAGAAGGCCAACGACCGTTTCGACAAGACACCTACCCCCGCAGATCTCAACAAGAAAAAGCAGGCGAGGCAAACGGCCAGGGACGAGAAGAAAAAACAACAGGAGGCCGAAGCCAAGGCGAGGAAGCAGGCTGTGGCCGAGGGCAAGAATCCCGATGAGGCTGTGAAACAGCTTCGTGAGAGCAACAAGCAAGCCGAACAGCGGAAGGCTGCGCTGCCAAGAAACAAGAACTCGTTCGAGAAAGAGATTACGCTTCGCCCCGACACGACAATCGAGGTGAACCATGGCAGGAAGACCAAGCGCCTCATAGTCTCGGCCAAGACCGAAGATGGCAAACGCCTGAAACTACGGTTCAAGAAGCTCGACAACAATAAGATACGCATCAAAAACAAGGTAGACTCGGCCCTGAAAGTCAAAGTCACCGTGACAGCCAAGCCGCCCCTTGACGACCAGAAGTGGTACAGGGCAGCCCAGACCGCAGCGCGCGTGGCCATGATGGTGCGCAATGTTGGTATATCCTACCGCAATCAGTACTCCATGGCCTTGCCCGGATTTATGCCTGTCATTGGCAATGCCTTCGGCCAGACCAACCGCACGGGAGCCAATGCGCTATCTCCCGGACTCGACTTTGCGTTCGGATTGATAGGCGACGACTATATAGAGAAAGCCCGCAAGAACAACTGGTTGTTGATGAACGACAGTGTGGCCACGCCGGCAACAACCAACCGTACCGAGGACTTGCAGCTGCGCATGAAGCTCGAGCCGGTGAAAAACCTGATCATCGACCTTAATGCCAGTCGCACGATGACAACGGCCAAGAGCGTGCAATATATGTACGAGGGCAACCCTACCACGCAGACCGGTATGTTCTCCATGACCACCGTGTCGCTCAGTTCGGCATTCGAGGGCATGGGCAATGCCAACAACGGTTTCAGGAGCACCACCTTCGAGAAGTTCTGCCATGCCTTAGACGGGTTCCGCCAGCGTGTCGAGGCACGCTATGCCGGCACCGAATATCCTGCCGGGACAGCTTTGGCCGGACAGCCGTTCGACGTGGCCAACGGTGGCGTGAACCCATACAGTGCCGACGTGATGGTGCCCGCCTTCCTGGATACCTATACCAGCATGGGAGGCAATAGTCTCGACATCTTCCCCAAGCTGAGACAACTGCTGCCCAACTGGACCTTGCGTTACAGCGGATTGGGCAAGCTGCCATGGTTCAGCGAGCATTTCAAGAGCGTGAACCTGAACCACAGCTACAAGAGCATTTTTGCCGTTGGCTCCTACCAGAGCTATTCCACCTTTGTGGAACTCATGGGGCCGGGCATGGGCTTTATCAGCGATGCCACCAGCGGCAACCCCATTCCCAACTCGATGTACAATGTCTCAATGGTAAGTATCAACGAGACGTTCTCCCCACTCCTGGGGGTAGATGTCACGTTGCAGAACAATATGACAGCCAAAATGGAATACCGGCAGACACGCATTATGTCGCTGTCGATGACCAGTGTGCAGCTGAACGAGTCGGTGAGCAAGGACTGGGTGATGGGCTTGGGCTATAAGATCAACAATTTCAACATCTTTGGACGCCGTGGCAGGAAACTGGCCAGGGGCAGCGGTCGGGGAGGAGCCGACAGGAGCAACAAAGCCCGAAACGCCGCTTCTTCGCGCAGCTCGTCACGCGGTGGCGTGAACAACGACCTGAATCTCCGGTTGGATATATCGTATCGCAAGCAGGCCAGCATCATCCGCGACATCGCCTCCGTCACCTCAGCAGCAAGCAGCGGCAACACCGCATTCAAATTCTCGTTCATGGCCGACTACACCCTTTCCAAGCTGATGTCGATCAGTTTCTATCTCGACAGGCAGACCAACACCCCGCTTCTGAGCAGCAGCAGCTATCCTACCACCACGCAGGACTTTGGCCTGAGCCTGAAATTCTCGCTCACCCGATAGTCCGGCAGCTCACCGTGGACATCAATCCACGCAGACACCCGTGGGCGACAAGACAAAAACAGAGCGGCATCCGTGTGATGTACACGGATGCCGCTCGTTTTCAATGGTCTGATGCCCTAACCTAAGCTTAGAGCAAAGCTTTGACAGCCTCTTCTACCTTGGCAAGATCCTTGGTAGGCTCGAAACGGGCAACCACCTCGCCGTCGCGATTGATGAGGAACTTGGTGAAGTTCCACTTGATATCGCTGCTCTTGCGCCAGTCGGTTCCTTCCTTGTCGAACATGTCTACAAGAATGGGTGCAATCTTGTGTTCCATATCGAAACCCTCGAATCCCTTCTCGCTCTTCAGCCACTTGTACAGGGGCAGTGCGTTGTCGCCATTCACCTCGCTCTTCTTGAACTGGGGGAACTTAGTGCCAAATTTCAGGCTGCAGAACTGCGCAATATCCTCGTCGGAACCGGGAGCCTGGCCGCCAAACTGGTTGCAGGGAATGTTGAGAATCTCGAAGCCTTTGTCTTTCAGGCGACCGTACATGGCCTCCAACTCCTCGAACTGAGGGGTAAAACCACATTCGGTTGCTGTGTTAACAATGAGCAATACCTTTCCCTTATACTCTGAAAGCTTCACTTCGTTGCCCTTTTTGTCGGACAAACTGAAATCATAAACTGTTTTCATCTTTTTTGTATATTTAGTAAATTATATGTAATCTCCATAGCGTAAAACTTACGCAGGTTTTAATACTAACAAATTTAACAGAAAAGATTTACATTGGAAACTGTTTCGGTGAACTATTAACTATACTTAACCCATAAGTTTGTATAAATTACATTTCTTAATAGTCGCAAGGCAAAAAAAACTGCGCAGCGACCTGTCGGCAGAGAGATGAGAGTTGGCCTGCCCCGTTCTTTGTGTTTACTGCGCCGTATTAGGTAGCTCTCTCCTGTGCATGCGGAGAGGGTAAGGACGGTGTGTTCCCTCTGTCCTCCACGGTTGCCCATGGTTTGGAAAGCAAGTTTTTGTAAGAATAAGTTCACCAAAAACCTGTATCAAAATACTGACGTTCCAGCGCAGATTGCGCCATGTTTTCGCAGGTTGGGGTCGCCTTGGCGGGCACGGAAAACATGGACGGGTGTGCGTCTGAGGCCTAATCGTGCCTCGTCTAAGACCTAACCATGGTATGACAAAGGCTCAACCGCAGCACGACTAAGCCTTATTCGCATGGCCATGAGGGCTTCATCGCGTGCGCTTATGAATCAGAACGGTGGGTGGAATGTTTTATGTTGGTATAATATACTGTTAATCAGGGTGTTGTGATTTTGGTTTATTTTTCGCATATTCCCGACCCAATCTTTTTTATTTTCAAATACGCCAAATATAGAGACGCTGTTGTCAAAATGTTTGATGTTTAAGCTCTGAGACAGTCCGCAGGGGTGGGGGATAATGAAAATAGTTGGCAAAACCTAAGTATGGGCAACACAATGAGAGGATGAAAAAATCCCTAATTTTAGGTATTGCCTCACTTATGGGGTATCAGTATCTTTGCACCTGTATAAAAATCATGTAAAAAAGTTAACAAAACAAGGTATGAAAAGATTGGTATTGATGATGTTCACTTTGTTCTGCGTGACTATACTCATGGCTCAGGAAACGGATGCCATGCTGTTTGGCGACGTTAAGAGCAAGACAACAGGACAACACATTCCCTATGTACAGATTCATGTTAAAGGCACGAAACTGACCACCAACTGCGACAAGACAGGGCATTTTCAGCTGCCCAACCTGCCCGAGGGCGAGCAAACCATTGTAGCCAGCTTTTTCCTGACTTCGTCATTGCGTCACCCAAAAATCCTCATCAAATAGTTTAGCTATTCTCTGATGTCTTGTCATCAGCATGGTTTGTGTATAAACCTCCTTGTT
>CAYVGR010000014.1:0-11461 GCA_964450065.1 uncultured Prevotella sp.
TTTTGTCGCTTTATTTTACATCTTGAAGAATCAACAAAGAATGGTAGCAGCACATATTTTAAGAGCTGTTGAACAATCTATTTTAGCCATAATGATACTACCACTCCATACTTGGCTGGGAGATTAACAATAACTGATACAATCTTTGAACAAAATTTAGATTTATTAAAATTTATCCATGCTTTTGTGATTACAAACCATCTCATAGTACGTCTTCTCAACAGACTTTAATATAAACTATCAGCTATTATAGATCGATGTCTTTAAAAAAATTAGTAATACTGTTTTTCGTATGCCTTCTCCTTCCCATAGGTGCAATACATGCCAAGGACAAAATGCCCCGTTATCAGTTTGCGGCCTGCGACTGGATGATGCTGAAACGGCAGAAACTGGGTCAATTTGCCCTATCCCGGCAGATTGGTGCCGATGGTGTGGAAATGGACATGGGACCTTTGGGGAAGCGTGTGAAGTTTGAAAACAAGATGCGCAATCCTGCTGAGGCGCGTATATTTAAACATACGGCCGACTCCCTGGGTATTCAAGTTCCATCGATAGCCATGTCGGGATTTTTTGCACAAAACTTCATTACGCGTCATAACTATCAAGACCTAATCAAAGATTGCCTGGCAACGATGAAGCTCTTTGGTAGCAAGGTAGCTTTCTTGCCATTGGGTGGAAGTGGTAGAGAATGGCAAAAGCCGGGTGCACAGCACGACAGCTTAGTGGCTCGCCTGCGTACAGCGGGACAAATGGCTCGAAAGGCTGGTGTAGTGATAGGTATACGAACCGGCGAAAGTGCTGATTATGACATCGCCTTATTAAAGGAGGTGAAGTCTAAGGGGATTAAGATATATTTCAATATGCAGGATGCTGCCGATAACGACCGCGACATCTGCACGGAGCTGAAAAAGTTGGGACGGAAACGAATAGCCCAAATTCATGCCTCGAACACCGATGGAGTAAACTTGCGCGAGGACCCCAAGATAGACATGAAAGCCATCAGGAAGGTGCTCGAAGACATGGGATGGAAAGGATGGTTGGTAGTGGAGCGTTCGCGGGACGTGAGATTTGTACGCGATACCAAGCGCAATTATTCCAATAACATACAATATCTGAAAGCAGTATTTGAAAGATAAATCATGCTATGGTTCCAGAACATATTACCCGGATGCCTTAGCAACAGACAATATGTATAGTCACGTTTTATACAGAATAATTAAAACATATCAATAACTTAAAATTAAAACGTTTCATTATGGAGAAATGTCAGATCTTCTTAAGAAAGAAGTTTGGTGGTTGGCTGTTATTAGTCTGCTCCGCACTGATTTTACAATCATGTGCTGATGCTTACACCGATGACGAAACATGGCACTCGAGTGTGAAAAACGCCACGTTGTCGTCGCCACCAGCCGATTCTATTACTGTGGTGGCAAACACCGACGGATCTAAGTTTACAATTACATGGCCCGTGGTATATGGTGCAGGTGGGTATCGTTACTCACTGTATGATGTAACGAATGCTGATGAGCCAATTGTAGTGGACAGCTTGGAAAATATAGATATTGACGGCTGTTCAGTAGTTGTGTCGAGAGCGGAGGACACGAACTACAAGTTCGTTATCAAAGCATTGGCCAATGCCGAAAACAATAATGCAGAGGCTCCGGAAGCTACAACCAAACTGTTCACGTCGTTCACTCCTACCTTTGCCTCTATTCCCGACGGAACGGATCTACATGAGTGGCTGACTAACAATCCGTTGCCATCCGACAGCACCGGCGAGCTATGTCTCGACCTGGAGCCGGGCGGCACATACACAATGTCTAAATATGTAGATTTTAAAGGTTCAAGGGTTACACTGCGCTGCATCAATAAGCTAAATCGTCCCACATTGACTATGGGCGAGACTGGCAGCTTCAGAACATCGGCGGCGATGACCCTGAAGAATATCAACATCGATTGCACTGCATCTACAGAGCCCCTGATCTGTCTCAGTTCCAATCCGCTGGAAGACATCAAGGGCATCACGGGAAAGGGCGATTACTTTAACATCCTCGACCCCATCTATGTTGCCAACTGTAATGTCGTTGGACTGCAAGCTAACTTTATATACGACAACAGCAAGAAATATTGTGTGGGTACAATGTTGGTGGACAACTGTAAGGTCAAGCTGACTTGTGACAGCAAAATGAGCGGTCAGGCCATTTTCTATTTCAAAACAGGATTTATCAATGACCTCACTGTAAAGAACTCTACGTTTTGGAACGACAGCCAGTATGACACAAAGTATTTCGTACAGTACAACAACTCCGGACGTTGCGACCGCGCAGGCTATCTAAGCAACTCCATAAACTATCTGCACAACACATTCTATAATGTAGCCAAGAAGGGACAATGGGGTAACTACAATGGCTTCGCCGGTAGACCAACCTCTTTATGGAACATGGAATATAACATTTTTGTAGATTGTGGTAATGGGCAAATTTGCCGCAGATACTTGGGTGGTAGAGGAAATCAGCGGACAGCAACATTCAACAAGAACAATATCTGGTTTAACGGAAATGATGAGAACGTAAGCGGCTACGACAAAAGCGGCACGCAAGTGATGGGAGACCCTGTTCTGAAAGATGTCGCCTCGGGCGACTTTACGGTTGGTAGCAGTGCCCACATAGACGCAATGGTGGGAGATCCCAGGTGGTTGCCTTAACAATTATGATTAACACTAAAAAGTTTGAATGATGAAGACAAAACATTTAAAGACTTTAGCGATTTCGCTGACTATGTTGCAGTCTCTCCCGATAATGGCTCAAAACAAAGTGATACAGGGTACTGTATACGATCAATCAGGCGAGCCTATTATTGGTGCTACTGTGCAGGTTCCAGGCTCGAAAACAGCTACAGTAACAGACCTTAATGGAAACTATAAGCTTGAAGCACCTGCTGGATCCAACCTTACTATAACCTATATTGGTTTCGTAGGTCAGACAACAAAGGGTGGAAAGGTCACCTTACAAGAAGATCGCAACGACCTAAACGAAGTTATTGTGGTTGGATATGGTACACAGAAGATGAAAAATGTGACCGGCGCAGTAGAGGCAATTAATGCGGACGACCTGAAAGACCTGTCTGTGGGTAACCTTGGAGATGCCCTGGTGGGACAGTTCAATGGCCTGAGCGTTAAATCCAACGGAACTCGCCCCGGTCAGGCTCCGAGCCTTCAGATCCGGCAAGCTTCCGTAAACACAAGTCAGACGCCCAATGCTACAAAAGGTGGAGACCCGGATCCTCGTCCATTATATGTTATTGACGACTTTATCTCTACCGAGGAAGCTTTCAACAACTTGGATGTAAGCGAGGTGGAAAGCATCACCATCTTGAAAGATGCTGCGGCTGCCGTGTATGGTTCTCGTGCAGCATACGGTGTGGTATTGGTTAAAACAAAGCAGGGCAAGATTGGCGCACCGAAGATTTCATACACCGGACAGTTTGGTTGGACTGATGCTCTATACACACCAAAGATGCTTAACTCCTATGAGTATGGCAAAATTTGGAACAGCATCACAGCTGCCAATACCGCTACCAAAGACAATGTGGATATCAAGAGCAGGCTGTTCCAACAAGATGAGTTGGACGAGATGCGGTCGTTGAAGTATGACCTGCTCGATCAAGAATGGAGCGCTGCGCTGACTCATCGACATGGACTCAACATTAACGGTGGATCAGAGAAGGCCACATACTTTGCCAATGTGTCTTATTACAATCAGGATGGCAACATCGGACGTTTGGCTTACGATCGTTGGACCTATCGTGCCGGCATGAATACCAAAATAGGCAACTATGTTTCTGCAGCACTACAGGTAAGTGGAAACTACGGTAAAAAGGACAATGCTATCCAAGTGAAGGGTGGCGGCACTGATGGAGATTACTTCAACTTGATGAGCCATCTGCCGTTTGTACCTTCGTATGTAGGCAACTATCCCATTGTCTACACGGGTATGCAGAATGTAAACACGCTGAGCGACGTCCATCTGTATAACTTCGAGGCTGTGCAAAACAGCAGTGATAATGTGCGGTCGAAATCGAACTCTATGTCTGTCAATGGTAGTATCGACTTCGATATGGGTTGGATTAAGCCCTTGAAAGGGTTACATCTGAAAGCCTCTTACTCCAAAACTATATCCGACAGTAAGACCAGTTCTATCAAAACCAAGATGAATGTGTATGGTCTGAACATGCGTGGCGGTAGTGCCAACCACCTATACACGTGGAAAGATATGGATTTGAGCGAGGTCTATGCACTGAGCAACATGAATACATTTGAGTTGAACAATGGTAATGTCATTGGCAGAGATATGGCCAATACGGAAAGCTATCAGCTCAACTTTACAGCCAATTATGCACGCCAGTTTGGCGATCATGATATAAGTGCACTATTCTCTATTGAAAAATCTGAGAGCGAAACCGAGGATCTGATGGGACAGCGCGCCGATCCATATAGCTTTACCGACGGAACCTCGGCATCTGCAAGTGGTGCGAAGGATGCCGGCTTTGGACGTTCTGAGGCAGGTATGCTCTCTTATGTAGGGCGTTTGAACTATGCGTATG
Source organism: uncultured Prevotella sp. (assembly GCA_964450065.1). Taxonomy (GTDB): domain Bacteria; phylum Bacteroidota; class Bacteroidia; order Bacteroidales; family Bacteroidaceae; genus Prevotella. The sequence continues at coordinate 4,603 of CAYVGR010000014.1, forward strand.
CCAATAAATATCTCTTTGAATTCCTCATTCGTTCGGATGCATCTACTAAATTTGCTCCAGCCAATTATTGGGGAACCTTTCCTTCGTTCTCGGCTGGTTGGGTGATTTCCGAGGAGAGTTGGTTTCAGAACAACGTGAAATGGATAGACTTTTTGAAGTTGCGCGGTAGCTGGGGTGTTCTCGGACGTGACAATATCAAGGCTTGGATTTGGACTCAGAAATATGGTTACGACCCTGAATCAGCTATGTTTGGTACCGACCCCTCAAAGTCTGTGGGCGATGCTTTTGTATTGCCACAGCAGGGTGTGAATCCCGACGTACACTGGGATAAGTCCTACAAGACCAATTTCGGAATCGATGCGGCATTCCTGGATAATCGTCTGAAGCTTGACTTCAACTTCTATTATGACAAGGGGCGTGAGATGTTCATGACTTATACAGGCACATCGTTCTTCCCTGGCACCGTGGGCACACAGGCCACACCTGAGAACTATGGTGAAGTAGATACTTGGGGATGGGAGGTTAACCTTGGTTGGCGAGATAACATTGGTAAAGACTTTAAGTATTGGGCCAAGCTGTCTACCGGCTATAGCGACAACAAGATTCTGGCCGGTCCCTTCCCAGCCACTCCTGAATACAACTCTATCATATATGGTGAGAGACAAGATCGTGGTGTGTGGGGATTCAAGTCGTTAGGAATGTTCCGCAGTTACCAGCAAATTCAGGAATATTTTTCAGAGAATAACATTACCGAATATCTGGGCAAAACAATCGATGATATTCATCCGGGAACCCTAATCTATGCTGACGTACACGGAGACAACGATGGTCAAGGCAATTATGGTGGCCCTGACGGCAAGATTAATGAAAACGACTATATACGCCTGTCCAAGTATAGCAGCAACCCTTACGGGCTCACTGTCAACCTCGGAGGAGCCTACAAAGACTTCTCTCTGACGGCTCAGGTATCTGCCAGCTGGGGTGCATACACACTCGTAGGGACAGATATCAGAAAGTCAGTGGACGATTTGGAATACTCCAACATACCTTCATTCTGGAAAGATATGTATGTTTACGAGGACATCTATGACGCTGCCGGCAACATTACCGTACCTGCAAACATCAATGCAACCTATCCTAACATGAGGTATTCGAGTATCAACGAACAAGCATCTTCATTCTGGTTGGTTAATGCTGCACAGGTTACTTTACGCAACATCAGCGTAGCATGGACCATGCCCAAGAAGTGGATTAAACATCTGGGGCTGAGCAATGTAAGGTGGAACCTTACTTGTCAGAACGCTCTCTACTTCCGAAACCCATACCCAGACCATTCGTGGGCACCATTCGGTGGGGTTTACGGACGTTATCCAAACTTGCGCAAATATACCTTGGGGGTAAATGTTTCATTCTAATCAACGAGTAAATATGAAAAGATTATATATATTAGGCACAGGAATAATCCTCGTATCTGCTACAGTCTTAGTGGGATGTAGCGATGATTTTCTTAAAGATAAGAAAGCCTATGGACAATATGACGAGATGCAGATTTATGGCAACTTTACAAGTGCCGAGGCACGTGTCAATAATCTGTACACTATTATGATGCCTCATTCGGGCAGTGGAAACGGTGTCGGAATTGGTGGAAAAAACGATTACACTCCAACAGGATATAACGACCAGTGGACTAAAACCACATTGGAGTATGGTGGATTCTCCCAATGGGTCGCCCCGGACTTCACCTATACGAATCTCGATGTGCCCGACTGGTTCTATGTTAATTCCAAGAATATCAGCCCTTGGGGTGGTATTCGCGAATGCAACGACATATTGGAGAAAGTAGCAAAAAGCCCTCTTACTGAGGATGAGAAAAAGCAGCTGATGGGTCAGGCCTACTTCTTCAGAGCATTCAGATATTGGACACTTACCAAACTTTATGGCGGAGTACCACTCATCGACCATGTACAAAACCCAATAGTAGGCGATGGTGACGGTTCGGATAAAATAGTACCGCGTAGCACTACCAAAGAGTGCGTGCAATTTATATGCGCCGACTTAGACAAGGCTGCATCCATGTTACCTGCACGATGGGAAAACTCGTCGAAGGATTTTGGTCGTATTACTGCCGGAGCTGCGTTGGCTCTAAAAGGGCGTGTGCAACTATTTTACGCTAGTCCATTATTTAACAGGGCAAACGACAAAGCCCGTTGGGATTCCGCGTACGTTAGCAACAAAGCTGCTTTAGAAAAACTTAAAGAAGGCGGTTTCGGTTTGGCATATAGTGAAGAACCTGGAACAAACGGCTCGAACTGGGCTTCTATTTTTAGCAACTATACTGGCTCTGACCCATCAGGTGTTTGCGAGGCGGTGCTTGTTTCCATGTTCAACAACCACGCTTTTGTAGATCATTACGACTATGACAAATGGAACAACTGGGAGCAAAGCATCCGCCCTTCAAACACCAATGGTGCAGGAACGTTGCATCCGACATCTGAGATGATAGACCTCTTCCCTATGGCCGATGGCAAAAAGCCTGATGAGAGCATCTATACCTATGACAGACTGCTGTTTTGGCTGAATAGAGATCCACGCTTCTATCGCACGTTTTCCTTTCCTGGTGTAGAGTGGAGATTTTCCGAAGGATCTGTTTCGTTGTCAAGCGAGGCTTTGAAGGATGTCTTCCCATCTGACAAATATTCAAGAGGGTCGTCATATCAGCTGTGGAGCTATGCTTGGTACGACAACGAGAATGATGCCGAAAGCAACACGGTCAGCAACAGTGCAGGGTTCACTGCTCAGAAACTGAACACTAAGAACAGTGCCATATACCTGCGCAAAAAATCAGACGACTTAAAGCTAAGTGAGAACCCATTATATATTTTCAGCAGTTCGGCCAACCGGCCTAAGGGCTTTCAGCGGAGTGCTGCCCCTATTATCGTCATGCGATATGCAGAGGTGCTTCTCAATTTTGCCGAAGCTGCCTGTGGGGCTGGTCATCAAGACGAGGCTATTCAAGCCCTGAAAGACATCCGGGCACGCGTGGGTTACACCGCAGACAACAACTACGGATTAGATGCCTCGGCCTTGACGGATGAAGGCAAGCTGTTTGGAGCCATCCTGTATGAACGCCAAATTGAATTGGCCTACGAAGGTAAGACCTGCGACGATGTCCGCCGTTGGATGCTGTATGATGGTGGCACGCAAAAAGTTGCCAATGCTCCATCAACATGGACACTGACAGGATTTGGTGGAAACACATGCACCTTTACAGGCATTAAGCCGTTAAACGGCCAACGCCGACACGAAATGATACTATACACGACTATCACAGCTCCTGAGGCAGAAGGCAACAACCCTCTTGAAGAGCTACACCCGAAGAACTCCAAGAACAGAAACGATTGGGGGCTCGACCTTACAGAGAGCTTCCTTACTGATCCGGAAACCGGCGCGCTACTCAATCCCAATGCATCAAATGGGAAGGTACAGGCAATGGCTACATTCTATAACACTTATCTGAAGCGCAAGGACATCAACGCTGACGGCAATGATGAAGCTAAGGCTATAGACTTTAAGCCACAGTATTATTTCCTTGGATTGAAACAAAGTGCCCAAATCAACAACTCTACCCTACTGCAAACTATAGGCTGGAACGATTTCAGTCATGGTGGCGAAGGCACTTTCGATCCCTTGGCAGAGTAGTACAAAAGGTACTCTGTCAATATGCAAATAGGTTGTGCAAACTGCACAACCTATTTTGTTTGAAGTAAAATGCCAAGATACATTAGCATTTCGTCATATCGTAAGAAATATTTAGTTCTTCTCCTTGGCCTTTTGCTTCTTCATCTTCTCCACGTAGGCGTCGATCACAGCCACGGCCGTTACGTTGACCACACTGCGCACGCTGGCCTCGAAGTCGGTAAAGTGAATAGGCTTGTTCAGTCCCATTTGGATAGGTCCAATGATTTCCACCTCAGGGCTGAGTGCCTGCAATAGCTTATAACTGCCGTTGGCCGAGCTCATATTGGGGAAAACCAAGGTGTTCACATTTTTACCCTTCAGTCGGGTGAAGGGGAACTTGTCGTCACGCAGTTCCTTGTTCAGTGCAAAGTTAACTTGCATTTCACCGTCGATTGCCAAGTTGGGATATTTCTCCTGCATGCGTTCAACAGCACGGTGCACTGCCAGCGGGGAACCGGTACTATCGGTTCCAAAGTTGGAATAACTAATCATGGCTATCACCGGGTCCGTATTGAAAAACCTCACCGTATGAGCCGACAGGCGTGCTATATCGAACAAGACGTCCTGGTCGGGATGACGGTTAATCAATGTGTCGGCCAAAAAGAACACCCCCTTCTTGGTATTCAGAATATGCATCGTACCAAACGTGCTGTACTCCGGGCGAACTCCTATTACCTCCTTGGCCACCTTGATCGTATTGCTGTATTTGGTGTAAAGTCCGGTGATAAAGGCATCGGCATCTTCGTGCTCCACCATCGACATACCAAAATAGTTGCGTTCGTACATCTTGTCATACGCCTCCTCGAAGGTATAGCCCTGTCGTGCCAGTTTCTCTGCCAGATGCTTGGCATACGTAGCCCGACGTCCCTGCTCCTTGTCGGCACGCATATCAACAATTTCAACACCCGAAAGATCCAGCTTCAATCGGCTGGCGATACGGTTCAAACGGTCGGGATTACCCAATAGGATTGGGGTGCAGAATCCCTCTTGCCGGGCTTGGACGGCTGCCTTCATCATGGTGGGATGGCCTCCTTCGGCAAACACCACGCGCTGGGGATGCATAGCTGCAGTGGCATGGAGCGTGCGCGTCAGTTTGGTTTCCTGACCGAGCAGCTCACGCAGACGATCCTTGTAGGCTCCCCAATCTTCGATTTGCTTTCGTGCCACTCCACTGTCCATAGCGGCCTTGGCCACTGCTGCCGACACCTCTGTGATGAGACGCGGGTCTACTGGTTTCGGGATAAAGTATTCAGGACCAAAAGTCAAATCGTTCACATGATACACCTCGTTCACAACGTCAGGGATGCGCTGTTTGGCCAAGTCGGCAATGGCATGCACGGCAGCCAACTTCATTTCCTCGTTAATGGCACGGGCATGAACATCCAATGCTCCACGAAAGATGTAAGGAAAGCCTATCACGTTGTTGATTTGGTTGGGATAGTCGGAGCGTCCCGTAGCTATCAGCACATCGGGACGGCTCGCCATAGCATCCTCATAGCTTATCTCGGGTATGGGGTTGGCCAAGGCGAACACAATAGGATTGTCGGCCATGGATCTCACCATGTCCTGTGTAAGAATATTGCCTTTGGAAAGTCCTACAAACACATCGGCACCCTTGATGGCCTCTTCGAGTGTGTGAACATCGCGCCGATCGGTGGCAAACAGTTTTTTCTGCTCTGTCAGATTAGTTCGGTCGGAAGTGATAACTCCCTTGGAGTCGATCATTACAACGTTTTCCCTCTTCACCCCAAGCGCCACATACAACTTGGTACAGCTAATGGCAGACGCACCGGCACCGTTCACCACAATCTTCACCCGTGATATATCCTTGCCAACAACTTCGAGCGCATTTTTCAGTCCCGCAGCCGAAATGATGGCCGTGCCATGCTGGTCGTCGTGCATCACGGGTATGTCGAGGTTCTTTTTCAGGCGTTCCTCAATATAGAAGCATTCCGGAGCCTTGATGTCTTCAAGGTTGATACCGCCAAACGAGGGGGCAATGCGCTCCACTGTCTCGCAAAATTTCTCAGGGTCGCTTTCGTCTATCTCAATATCGAACACGTCGATACCGCCATAAATCTTAAACAACAGTCCCTTACCTTCCATCACAGGCTTGCCGCTCATGGCCCCGATGTTGCCCAGGCCCAGCACTGCTGTTCCGTTGGAAATCACAGCCACCAAGTTACCCTTGTTGGTGTATTTGAAAACATCGTCGGGATTTTGCTGAATCTCAAGACAGGGATAAGCCACGCCCGGAGAATAGGCAAAACTCAAATCGGTTTGTGTCCTGTAAGACTTGGTTGGTTTTACTTCGATTTTTCCAGGTCTGCCCTTCTCATGATATTCGAGGGCAGCTTCTTTTGTTATCTTCACCATATATGTTATGCTTTTTCTTTGTCTGTGCTGTGTTGTTAAGCGGATTACAGGTTATCCGCCATGATAGTAAAACATCAACAAAGATATAAATTTTATTTCTGAACTGAAAGCAAAGTCCCGAAAAAAAAAAAAATTTCAAAGAGCTGAAAGAATTGTTGCGTTCGATGTCATTAATGACGAATTACGAAAGCATGAACCTCGTGGTGACGAGTTGATGAGGTTGCAAATCGTTGTGAACGAAGCAGACAGGCCTCCCCTCCCCACCCGATTTTCTGTTGAAATAAAATAACAGAAGTCCCTAAATGCCGGGCGTATTTGAAAAAAAAAATGCGGAGGTCGGAAATAAGCGAAAATTCAGCAACTTTCCTAACATAATGTTAATCAGCACCTTACATCAAGAAAGCAAGCTGTGCGGTCTTTTTGCTTATCGACATTGCTGCGATTACTATTTATTGGCATTGCGAAGAAGGCTTAAACGCAGCATGATAAAACCTTGAACACAACGTCACAAAAGCGTTATGGCACCATGACAAGGCTTCTATCGCAAAGCCGATGCAATTTCGCTGCATCGGCTTTGAGTTATTGTTTACAAAAAACAAGAATTATTTCTCCAGAACATGAAAATTCAAAGACGACTTTTTAGTGAAGTTTTCTTGACAACTATTGTTCCCTACCCTGTAATATCAGAGGAACAACATTCCCACCTGAAAAAACACAGCCGACACCACCCATGCCAAAACCGTGG
>CAYVGR010000014.1:11561-23810 GCA_964450065.1 uncultured Prevotella sp.
AACAACATTCCCACCTGAAAAAACACAGCCGACACCACCCATGCCAAAACCGTGGTATATCCAGCCGCAAAAAGCGCCCATTTCCACGACCCGCTTTCTCCCTTGATAGCTGCTATGGTGGCCACACATGGGAAATAGAGCAATACAAAAAGCAGGAAACTGTACGACGTGAGCACCGCTATAGGCTCAGCTTCCTCCATGCTCACACCATGCAGTTCGGGCACATCGGCAGTAATGCTGGCACGCAACTTGTCATGCTTGCTGCTATAAGTTTCCGCGTTGCTTTCACCGTAGCTGTTGTCATTAGAATAGACGACACCCAATGTGGACGCTACAATCTCCTTGGCCCCAACTCCGGCCAACAGTCCCACATCGAGCTTCCAGTTGAATCCCTGTGGTTCAAACACGGGCTCTACGACCTTCCCTATGCGCCCGATGAAGCTCTGCTCCTGCTGTTGCTGAGCGCTCAGCGAGTCGTCGTGAGGGAAATAGCCCAACGCCCAGACAATGATGCTGGCTACGAGAATGATGCCCCCCATTTTCTTGAGATACTGTTTACCCTTGTCCCAAGTGTGACGGGCCAGTGCCTTGGCCGTGGGAAAACGATAAGGAGGCAGCTCCATGACAAAAGGTGTGTCCTCGCCCTTGAACATCACAGATGTGAGGAGCTTACTAACACCTATGGCCATCAAGATGCCTATCATGTACAGCGACATCATGACGAGCCATTGTGTTTTCAAAGCAAAAAAGGTTCCTACAATCATGACGTATATCGGAATGCGTGCCTCACAGCTCATCAGCGGCAAGATGAGCATTGTGACCAATCGAGACCGGCGGCTCTCTATGGTTCGCGTAGCCATAATGGCCGGTACATTACAGCCAAAACCCATGATAAGAGGAATGAACGATTTGCCGTGAAGCCCCATTTTATGCATCAGGCGATCCATGATAAATGCCGCACGCGACATGTAGCCGGTGTCTTCCATGAACGATATAAAGAAATAGAGAATGAGGATTTGCGGCAGAAAAACAATCACCGCCCCCACACCACCAAGTATGCCATCTACAAGCATGGCCTTGACAGGGCCGGCCGGCAGATAAGTGCTCACAGCGTCGCCCAACCAGCCCACGAGCGTCTCTATCCAGTCCATGGGATAGGCTCCGAGCGTGAAAGTGGTAAAAAACATGATGCAAAGCACAAGAAAAAAAACGGGAAACCCCACAACCCTATGGGTCAGTATGCGGTCGAGCAAGTGAGTGATTTTATAGGTATCTTCCTTGATGCCTGTATGATAGTTGGCCTCTTTGAGTGCACCGTTGATGAATCCATACTTGGCATCCATTATCAGCGTCTCGGTGTCCGTTTTGGTTTCCTCCATCACACGCGACGCGGTTTTGTCACGATGGCGGAAAATGGCGTCAGCATCAGCGAGGGTACGTATATAGTTTTCAACCTCCTTGTCGTTTTCCAACAGTTTTATGGCCAGGTATCGGGTGGAAAACCGTTCGCGCACATGCTCAGCTTGTTTCAGGTGTTCCTGTATATAAGCAATGCCGGTTTCCACCTCGTGTCCATGGTTGATGTGGACATGGCGAAAATAGGGCTCCTTATCCTCCGTGCCTTCATATATTCTAATCACCATATCGAACAGCGCCTTCACCCCCTCGCCTGAGGTGAACACCGTGGGCACCATGGGCACCCCAAATAGTTCGGAAAGCTTTTCACAGTCTACGTTGTCGCCCCGACGGCGTGTCTCGTCGAACATGTTGAGCGCCACCACCATGCGCACGTGCATGTCGATGAGCTGCGTGGTGAGGTAAAGGTTACGCTCAAGGTTGGACGCATCGATCACATTGATGACCACATCTGGCATCTTGTCGGCCAGCTGTTTCCTCACATAGAGTTCCTCCGGAGAATAAGCCGACAGCGAATAGGTGCCGGGCAGATCCACCAGGTTGATGCGATAACCTTTCCAGGAGACGTGCCCCTCCTTGGCATCCACCGTTACACCCGAATAGTTGCCGACATTCTCATGGGCGCCCGACACAAAATTGAACAGCGAGGTCTTGCCACAATTCGGATTGCCCACCAAGGCCACGTTGATACTTCTGCGCTTGGCCAGCGCGGCACTCTTCAGCTGCGCCTCGCTCAACTCACTGACCGGTAACGACGCTGAAGCAGGCAAGGCACCATCAGCAGCAATGGCAGGCACAGCTTTCCCGTCGTGGATTTCCTTAGGCTGCTGTTCTGCCGTTTTCAGTTTCATGGCCTCTTCCTTGGTTATCACCTCTATCAATTCAGCCTCGCTGTGTCTCAGGCTTACCTCATAGCCCATGACCTTATATTTCACGGGGTCTTTCAAGGGAGCATTGAGCAACACCTCAACCCTCTTACCCTTGACAAATCCCATCTCGATGATGCGTTTGCGGAAGCCTCCGTGTCCGGTTACCTTAACGATAACCCCACTTTCGCCTGTATGTAGTTCCGATAATTTCATGTGTGCCTTCTTATTGGTTTACAAAGATACAAAGAAAAGTATGCAATTAATATATATTCCACACCCACTCTTTAAGAATACCTACAAATGGGGATGCTGAAAACTTGCCAAAATTGAAAAATAATATATAAAGGAGCACTAAGATGTCATAAACTGAAACGGATGCCGAATTTGATATTTGCAATAGTGTTTATAAAATGTGTATTCGATCATCGCATTACGAGAGTTTTTATTAACTTTGCATTAAAGAGACAGCATTATGAAAGAAATAAGTTGGGGTTTTATTGGTTGCGGGGAAGTCACGGAAAAAAAGTCGGGGCCTGCTTTTAACGAAGTTGCGGGCTCGCACGTTGAAGCCGTGATGGCTCGAAATGCGGAGAAGACCCGATCGTACGCCGAACGTCACGGTATCAGCAAGTGGTATACTGACCCACACAAGCTTATCGACGACCCGGCCGTGAATGCCGTTTATATTGCCACTCCACCGTCGAGCCACGCTACGTTTGCTATCATGTCGATGCGAGCCGGGAAGCCTTGCTATATTGAGAAACCACTTGCAGCCAGCTATGAAGATTGTCTGCGCATCAATCGCATTAGCGAGGAGACCGGCGTGCCGTGCTTCGTGGCATACTACAGAAGGTATCTTCCTTACTTCCACAAGGTTAAGGAGATAGTAAACGATGGCACCCTGGGCAAAATTCTCAACGTTCAGATTCAGTTTTCGGTGCCTCCCCGCGATCTCGACTATAATGCTGAAGTAAATCGTCCTTGGCGTTTGCAGCCCGACATTTCGGGCGGTGGCTATTTCTACGACCTGGCTCCACATCAGTTAGACCTGCTGCAAGACTTGTTTGGGGTGATAACACGAGCCCATGGCTACCCCACCAACCGAGCACATCTTTATGAAGCTGAAGACACCATCAGCGCAGCCTATATATTTGCCAATGGCATTCCGGGCAGTGCATCGTGGTGCTTTGCAGGACACGAGAGTGCGAAGAAGGACAGCATCACCGTGGTGGGCGACAAGGGCTCTGTGGTTTTTTCGGTTTTCACCTACACCCCGATACATCTGATGACCGGCGATGGAAGCGTAGATATTGAAGTGCCCAATCCTGTTTACGTTCAGCTGCCAATTATCCAATCGGTTATCCAACACCTGCAAGGCATAGGCCACTGCAACTGCACGAGCGTGAGTGCCACACCAGTGAACTGGGTAATGGATCGTATCTTGGGTAAATTCTAAATGGAACGATGATGAAACTATACTGGCTCTTAATTGTCATGTCGTTATCAGGGCATGTCCATGCTTCGGAAAACGACAGTGTGTCCCAAAAGAAAAACTATAGTTCAACTCATCAGTTGCGTACGCCTTTTCTCAATAACATCTATCAATTTGTGAAGAAATTCTCACGTGTGGACACCAATTATATTGAACCGCAACGTTATAATTATACCGTGATGTTGCAAAACACAAACACATACGAGATATACCACCTGCGCAACACAAAGGGCCAAGAAGTTGTTTTCTCACCCCGACCAGCCTATAAACTGGGGCCATATTTCGCTTGGAGATGGATTTTCCTGGGTTATACGATAGACTTGTCGCGCCTGAGCAGCGGAGACGGGAGACAAGATTTCAACTTCAACTTTTACTCAAGTCAAATCGGAATGGATTTGTTTTACCGGAAGTCGGGAAACAGCTATCGTGTGAACAAACTAACGTTAGGCAACGATTACGACACCAGCCCCATGAAAGGAGCCGATTTTGAGGGATTCAAGTCGAGTATAAAAGGCTTTAATATCTACTATATTTTTAACCACAAGAAGTTCTCATACCCTGCCGCCTATGGCCAAAGCACAGTACAACGCCGTTCATGTGGCAGCCCTGTCGCCGGAATTGGATATACCAAACACAAACTGAATGTAGACTGGAAGGCATTCGGCGAACTGGTGGCAGACCGAATGGGATATACCTCTTCACCCGAGTTCATTGACTCAACGATAATGTCGAGCAATGTGAACTATACCGATTACTCGCTCTCGGGGGGATACGCCTACAACTGGGTGTTTGCCTACAACTGGCTTTTTAATATCTCTCTGCAGGCTGGACTGGGCTATAAACATACAACAAGCGACACGAATTCGTCGGCTAACGGATTCCTTCGCAACTTTGATTTTAAGAATTTCAATATAGACGGTATATTGAGAATGGGGGTGGTTTGGAATAACACCCAATGGTTCGCCGGAGCCAATACCATTCTGCACACCTACAATTACCGCAAAAGTCAGTTTTCGACAAACAACATTTTCGGAAATGTTAATGTCTATTTTGGCTTTAACTTCGGAAATAGATAAAATATGAAAAGATACAAGTTGCTTGTCTTTGGACTGCTCTTGCTCAAGCCTGCCGCAGCTGCCACAGTTGCTAAACCCGACTATCAGCGCAGCGACTCGGTTAAGGTGGTGACACTTTTGAAGCAAGCCAGCCAACTGGATAGCAGTGTCAACTATATGGTTTATTTTGCACGGCAGCTGTGTGGGATTCCTTATGTGGGTAAAACCTTAGAGAAAAATAGCACGGAAAGACTTGTTGTGAACCTTCGTCAACTGGACTGCTCCACCTACGTAGAGTCGGTCTTGGCACTAACCATGTGTGCCGGGAAAGGGGAGACAAGCTTCGGGGACTTTTGCCACAACCTGCAACAAGTGCGCTACCAAGATGGAGAAATCCATTATATCAATCGTCTTCACTACTTCACCCATTGGATGAATGAAAACGTGAGGAAAGGAATCGTGAGACATATAGAAGGCGAGAAAGAACTTTTCTCAGCCACACAAACCGTGAAGGCAAATTATATGACAAACCATGCAAGCCTATATCCCATGTTGACAAAGCATAAGGAATGGATTCCGGAAATAAGAAAAATGGAAATGGCCATTACTGGAAACAAGTACGTCTATATTCCCAAGAGTAATTTAGGAGACAGCAAACTGCTGCGTCAAACTATTCATGACGGCGACATCATTGCTATTCTGACCTCGCGGCATGGACTCGACACCAGTCATGTGGGAATTGCAATATGGCATGCTGACGGCCTGCATCTGCTCAATGCTTCGAGCATTCATCACAAGGTGGTGGAAGAACCCAAACCACTCAAGATCTATATGGCAGAACAACGATCGCATATTGGAATCCGTATAGTGCGCCCTTTGTAGGTTTCTCTACAAGGCAACCAAATCAGACAATGCTCCCTCGCCCACCGCAATCACATATAGTTGCCAATAATAATGCCTAAATGTTATTGAGCCATGCTTGCACTTCTTTAGGACATGACATTCTGGATAAACTCTGATGACTGAAAAATCCCCTTGGAATTAGGATTAAATCCATATTCCAAGGGGATTTGATCTATGATATTTATAAGCTATCAGCTTATTCCTTATCCAAGTCTGCCTTCAACTGAGCCAGTACATCAAGGTCACCCAATGTTGTACCTGCAGCTACATTGTTGATAACAGGAACGTCATTCTGCTTGCGGGCACTGCCACTATTCTGACGTACCTTGGCTTCATCCTTGTCCTCCTCGAATGTACGAGAATGAGAAAGGATAATACGACGTGAGTCCTTGTTGAAGTCGATGATCTTGAATGGAAGCTCCTCTCCAAGTTTGACCTGAGACTTATCTTCCTTGGTAAGATGTTTGGGAGTAGCAAAACCTTCGCCACCCTCGTTCAAAGTAATAACAGCTCCCTTATCCATCAACTCGGTAATCTTTCCTTCGTGTACAGAGCCGGGAACGTAAATGGCCTCATATTTTTCCCAAGGATTATCTTCCAATTGCTTGTGGCCAAGGCTCAAGCGGCGGTTTTCCTTGTCAATCTCAAGAACCACAACATCGATATCAGCACCAACTGTGGTGAAGTCTGAAGGATGCTTCACTCTCTTGGTCCAAGACAAATCGGAGATGTGAATCAGACCATCCACACCCTCTTCAAGCTCTACAAAGATACCAAAGTTGGTGAAATTGCGCACCTTAGCGGTGTGTTTGCTGCTCACAGGATATTTGTTTTCAATGTCTTCCCATGGATCTTCCTTGAGCTGCTTAATACCGAGAGAGATCTTACGCTCCTGACGATCAAGCGTTAGGATTACTGCCTCTACCTCGTCACCCACATTCAGGAATTCCTGAGCAGAACGCAAGTGCTGGCTCCAGGACATCTCAGAAACGTGAATCAAGCCCTCAACACCAGGCTGGATCTCCACAAATGCACCATAATCAGCAATAACAACGACCTTACCCTTGATGTGATCGCCTACCTTGAGATTCTCATCAAGTGCATCCCATGGATGAGGTGTGAGTTGCTTCAAACCGAGAGCAATACGCTTTCTCTCTTCATTGAAGTCGAGAATAACGACCTTAATCTTTTGATCGAGCTCTACAACTTCATGCGGATCGCTTACACGTCCCCAAGAAAGATCGGTGATATGTACCAATCCGTCTACACCACCAAGATCTACGAAAACACCATAGGAGGTGATATTTTTAACTGTACCCTCAAGCACCTGACCCTTTTCAAGATGCGAAATGATTTCTCTCTTCTGTGCTTCAAGCTCTTCTTCTATCAGAGCCTTATGGGAAACAACCACGTTGCGGTACTCTTGGTTGATCTTTACAACCTTGAATTCCATGGTCTTTCCTACGAATACGTCGTAGTCGCGGATAGGATGAACATCAATTTGGCTGCCCGGGAGGAATGCCTCGATACCATAAAGATCGACAATCATTCCACCCTTAGTACGGCACTTGATGTAACCTTGTATAACCTCGTCCTTCTCCATTGCCTCATTAATAAGGTTCCAACTCTTGGTCAGACGAGCCTTCTTGTGAGAAAGAACCAGCTGTCCTTTCTTGTCTTCCTGATCTTCTACATATACTTCAACCTTATCGCCAACCTTCAGTTCTGGGTTGTAACGGAACTCTGAAGCTGGGATAATACCATCACTTTTGTAGCCGATGTTTACAACAACTTCTTTTTTATCAACAGAAATTACTGTACCTTCTACTACATCGTGCTCCTGAATCTTGTTCAGGGTTTCATCATAGGCCTTCTCAAGATCTTCCTTGCTGACATCTTGAATAGCACCATTTTCAAATTCATCCCAGTTGAAATCCTCTAAGGGTTGAATGTTTTTTAAATTAGACATAAATAATTAATTGAATTTTAACAAAGTTAGACTTTATACTTATACGTATGGGCACATTTCACCCACACCTGTAATTGGCTTGCAAAATTACGCTTTTTTTTACAAACACTTAGTACTAAACCTATCTATTCATTTATTGTTTTAATTATTTAACACACCAAGGTTGAATTCCCAAATTATATTAAAAAATAAAAGCTCTAAAACAGTCTGAGCATGCTTTAAGTTTGTTTTCAAGAGCATACTTTATGTTAACGAAGAAATATAGCAGGATAGGTGACCAAGCAAGCCTATAGTTTATACCTCCAAAATACGCCGCTGTATCATACTATTAAGAATAAACATTCTTCCTTATTTTAGTGAGATACTCTTTCATTCCCACTGTATCCTTACGATCTATAATTTCAAGTAGTTGCTTCAGTTCCACGCGAATCTGAGACACTTGATCATGAGTGTAGGGATTAAACAGCACCTCCTGCAACAAATAGTCATCTTCCGAAAGCACTCCCTTGGCTATATTCATGTGTCGTTTGAATGTTGTTCCCGGTGCATCTTGGTGCCGCATCACGGCTGCAAACACAAAAGTCGATACAAACGGAATACTCAATGAGTAGGCTACAGTTTTATCGTGATCCTCGAATGAGTATTCATATATATTAAGTCCGAGCCTCTGGTAGAGATCCTTAAAAAAGATACGCCCCATGTAGTCGCCCTCCTTAATAATGATGGCGTTCTCTTGTGTCAGCTGACTGAGGTTGGCAAATGTGGGTCCAAACATTGGGTGGGTAGACACGTACGGATGTCCAGCCTGTTCGTAAAACTCTTTCAGGTTAGTCTTCACCGAGGCTATATCCGAGATGATGCAGTCCTCCGGAAGCATGGGCATAATCTCCTCAAATGCCGGGATTGTGTATTTCACCGTCACAGCATTGATAACCAACTGTGGCGCAAATGCTTTTACCTCATCCAAAGAGGTAAAGCGTTCGCAGTTATATGTAAAGCGAAGCCGTCCGGCATCCTTTTCAAACACCGCCACTTCGTGGTCAAAACTCAACAAATCTATAAAAAACGAGCCCATCTTGCCGGCTCCCATCATAAGGATTTTCATTACAGAACATTTTATTCGGAGAATTGGAAGGGACAGGAATCAAGAAAGTTGCATCATCGCCTTAAACCACAACTCCCCCAATTATTTTATTGATTGATAATTACCAACTGCTGCCTTACACTCTCTTGATGAATAAGTTCAAAAATATGGGCTACGCTTTCGGAGTCTATACCACAAAGACTCGCCTGAGCCCCTCGCTTTTCCAATATCTCGTTATAGCGTCCGGCTTGGTACACTGTCATGTTATGCTCCTTCTTATACTGCCCTATCTCACGGCAAACACGCATACGTTTGGCCAAAAGTTCCAACAGTTGATTATCGAGTTCATCGATTTGCCTGCGTAATTGTTTTATCCCCTCTGTGGTACAGGTCTCGTCGCGCACCACAAGCGAGCTTAGCACATAGTCGAGCACATTAGGAGTTAGCTGTTGCCGGGCATCGCTCCATGCAGCGTCCGGATTGCAATGACTCTCAACGATAAGGCCATCGAAGCCCATATCCATAGCTTGCTGGCAGAGAGGAGCTATCAGTTCGCGCCTCCCACCAATATGACTCGGGTCGCAGATAAGCGGCAATTCCGGAAAACGTCGGTGCAGTTCCATCGGGATTTGCCACATGGGGAGGTTGCGGTATATCTTCTTGTCATAGCTCGAAAATCCACGATGAATGGCTGCCATACGTTTGATGCCTGCCCGATTAATACGTTCCATTGCCCCGATCCAAAGTTCAAGATCCGGGTTTACAGGGTTTTTCACAAATATGGGAATATCCACTCCCTCTAAGCTGTCGGCCACATCCTGCATCGCAAACGGATTGGCGGCCGTACGCGCACCCACCCAAAGGATGTCGACATCATATTTCAGGCACAACTCCACATGTTCGGGCTTAGCCACTTCGGTAGACACCAGCATCCCCGTTTCTTCCTTAACTTGTTTCAACCAGGGCAAGGCCTCCTCTCCAAGTCCCTCAAAACCTCCTGGCTTCGTACGGGGTTTCCACACGCCCGCACGAAAGATGTGGCAGCCCTTGTCTTTGAGCTGGCGGGCGGTTGTCATCACTTGTTCTTCTGTTTCAGCACTGCATGGACCTGCTATAACGAAAGGGCGTTCATTGTCGCTGGGCAAATTCAACGGTTTTAATTCGAGTTCCATATTATAATTATTTGTTTTGGTTCTTAACTTTATTCCTCTTCCATTGTATGATTCGTACCAGAGCTTCTTCTATTTTATCATCCTTGGCACATAAAGAAATACGGACATATCGCCTGCCGTTTTGTCCGAAGATAAATCCCGGAGTAATAAACACACGGGCTTCGTGTAACACCCGTTCGGTCAATTTCTCGGCATCGGCATAGTTATCGGGTATCCTGCCCCAGAGAAACATACCCACCTGCTTGGGGTCGTACAAGCAACCAAGCTCCGTCATGATTTGCTCGGCAACAACACGACGTCGTCTGTAAGTCTCCATATTGTTAACGCGATGCCACTCCTCGCTGTTGTTCTCCAGTGCCTCGGCTGCTGCAAGCTGTATGCCCCTGAACGTACCGTTCTCAATATTACTCTGTATCCTGAACATCCAGGATATATATTGCTTGTTGCTGACCATCATTGCCACACGCCATCCGGGCATGTTATGGCTCTTCGACATCGAGTTGAACTCTATGCAGCAGTCCTTGGCCCCAGGCACCTGCATAATGCTAAGGGGATGCTCGTTCAGTATCAGCGAATAGGGATTGTCGTTCACAACTACTATCTGGTGACGACGGGCAAAATCCACAAGCTTTTCGTAAGTCTCCACCATCGCGTTCCCACCGGTTGGCATATTGGGGTAGTTGGTCCACATCAGCTTAACACGCGAGAGATCCATACGCTCCAGAGACTCAAAATCGGGCTGCCAACCCTTATCCTCACAAAGGTCATAATTAACGATCTTCGTACCAAAAATACGATTGACAGCCGTATAGGTAGGGTACCCGGGATCGGGAATGAGCACTTCATCACCGGGGTTGCAAAACGCTAACGTTGCATACATAATGCCCTCCTTGGATCCGATTAGAGGCTGAACTTCCGTTTCCCATTCTACGTCTACATCGTAAATGCGCTTATAAAAACCCGCCATGGCTCTCCGCAGTTCCGGCAGTCCGCCCGTGGGTTGATAGCCATGGGCTGACGGCATTCGTGCCACCTCACATAGCTTGTCTATCGTTTGTTCTGATGGCGGCATGTCGGGTGAGCCTATCGCCAACGAAATAATGTCTTGTCCCTGAGCATTGAGCCGGGCCACTTCTTTCAGCTTCCTACTGAAATAGTATTCCTGGATAGCGTTTACTCTTTCTGCTGGTTGTATCATTGTACCGTTGTTTTACAATCATTATTATTTTTATGCCATACTATCATCCCCTGCTTTCAGGCCTATTACGGGTGGATTGGGAGCTTCCCGATATTCTCCTATAATCCTGATATCCTTTGTCAGTGGGGTTATTGCATCTATGGCCTGCCTGTATCTCACCAAATTGCTGAACGTAACATCCACATAGAACAGATATTCCCATTCGTGCCCGATGACAGGCAGCGACTGTATCTTCGTCAGGTTGATATCATAGAAGCTCAGAATGGTGAGCACCTTGGAAAGAGAACCTTCTGCATGTGGCAGCGAAAACACAAGGCTTGCCTTGTCCGACTTGTCCAATGGCCTTAGGAAATCTGCTTTGCGGGGATTGCTCACCACTAAGAATCTCGTAAAGTTGTGCTTGTTGTCCTCTATGTTGTTTTCCAATACTTTCAGTCCATAGAGCTTGGCTGCATCTGCATGACATATAGCAGCCCACCCCCCACAGCGATGCTTGGCAATATATTCGGCACTCCCGGCGGTGTCTTCACTCTCCACAGCCTTTATGTCAGGATAGTTGGCGAGAAAGTTCCGACACTGCATAAGTGCCACCGGGTGCGAATGAACTTCCCGGATAGTTGTCCAATCATCATCGGGCAAACAACAGATGCTATGACAGATATGCAACTTATGTTCGCCAACGATCGTCGTGTCGCTTGCCCTTAGCAGGTCATAGTTATGGAGCAATGAGCCTGCAATGGTATTCTCGATAGCCAGCACACCTATCAGCGTGGGGTCGCGCTTAACATTTTCGAATACCTGTTCGAACGTGGAGCAACAAACGAGCTGCACCTGCTCACCATCAAAATACTGATGAGCTGCTATGTCGTGAAACGATCCCAGTATGCCTTGTATTGCAATTCTTTTCATTACCTAACTCTTTTCGAAGAGGGGAAACGAAAAAATCCCGCCTCATTATCATGAAGCGGGACCTTAACGTATACCTCCTAATTGTATGCCATAGTCTTAAGTTGAAATCTACACGCAACTTCCCGCTTCACAATTTCTTGCAAAGTAAAAATAAAAATACTGGTAAGATGCGTAAAACTTCA
>CAYVGR010000015.1:0-22308 GCA_964450065.1 uncultured Prevotella sp.
AAAAGAAGAACAATGAGCCTTGCAGCCACAAGGCCGTCGGTATGGTAAAAGCCACCCCTCCCAAGGCTGCACCGAGAAGTATTTCCATGGCCAGCACCCACCAACGCTTGGTCTTCACCAAGTCGATAAACGGGCTCCAAATGGGTTTCAGCACCCAAGGCAGATAAAACCACGACGTATAAAACGTGATGGCTGCATTACTCAGACCCATCTGCTTGAAGAAGATGACCGAAATGGCCATCACCGTAACGGCAGGCAGGCTATCACTGAAAGTCAGTGTAGGAACCCAATGCCATGGAGACCGGCCACCCGTCTCGTCGCGGCGGGGGACTTGGTTGTTGGGCTGTGATACAGGATTCATTAATTCTTCCTTATATGATTAATCTTGTTTGCGAAAACTTTTATTGATATATTCTCAAGATGTTGGCACCTGGATAATAATGCGTGAGGATTTCGTCATAACCAAATCCCTGCTCCCCCATCATGGCTGCACCGATTTGGCACAGTCCCACACCGTGACCCCACCCGGCCCCAACGAGTTCGAATGTGGCAGGTATGCCGTCGAGCCCCATGCCTTTCCTGTCTACTACGAAGGCTGAACTATAAAGGTGGCTCTCGCTCAAGACACGCCGTATCTCGAGCTCCTTGCCCACAACAAGCGACCTACGTGTGCCTACAATCTTGAGTTTGCAGAGCCGTCCGCTCTTGCCACGCGCTATCGGCACAAGGTTCACTATTCTTCCAAAATCCATTCCTAACTTACGGGCGATGAGCTTGGAGATTTGCGACTGGGTGTAGCTAACGCGCCAACGGTAGAAGTCTGAGGTTTCTTGGTCAAAATTGTTGAGTACCTGTGACAGGATTCTGGCATCGTGCGTGTTGCAATAGCTGGGCGGGGAAGTGCGAATCCACTTTTCTGCCTCGCTTTCTATAGTAAGGTCGGGGAAGTCGGACGGCCTGGCATTGTCGGCCATGGCCTTAAGATACGGTTTGGGCGTATCTTCCCAACAATACTGAAATTCCTCGACCACACCACCGCAACATTTGGAAAACCGGGCATCACAAATATTATCGTCCAGCATCAACAACTGCCCCCGCGTCTGCCTGACGGCCTCGGCCACCTGTGGCGACGTAGCCTTCGTAACACCTTGATAGCGTTGACAATGGTCATCGGCGCACACATCAAATAAGGTATGGTCTTCACGGTCGTACCATTTGATCAGCTCTTCATCAGTCTGCACCATTGAAGATTCGGCTTGGTGTCCCGCTACCGTCTTACGCTTCTTGATCTGAGCCAACAGCCACGAGCGTGAGATGACAGCATGAGCTTTCAATAGTTCGAGACTCGACGTACCTTTCATCTCGCTGGATATGACGCTTAACAGATAGTCCTCGACCGGCAATTCGTTGATGGCCCACACCTTATCATCTTCAACAACAAACCGAAGGGAACCTGAAAAAGCTTGAGTCTCCCTACGCTCCCAATGGAAATTGATGCCGATAACAACATCTTTCAAAACAAAAGAAGCATCAGCTTTGTCGGTATGGAAAAGTAACTGGTCGTAACGTTTGCCGTTCCACAAAATGGAACCATCGGCAAAAGTCACCCTTTGTCTACCCTCTGCCATGCAGCCTTCTACCGCGTAAGGCACATTCAGCACAAAGTCAATCTGCCTATCGCAGACAATGCCCACCGACACATGTGGCTCCTGTCCATGCAAAGAGCCTGCACAATGATTATCTGCCAACTTCCTGTTGTATCCTCTCTCCTTTTCCATTGTTCCCTCTATTAGGTTGCGCTCACCGCACATCCATAAAATTATCAACCACTCTGCCACGTGCGCAAAAGGCTTCTTTCGTCTTATACGCGGCAATAAAGTTGGTGAGAATCTTTGCAAAGGTAGCGAAATTAGGGCATAATCGGCATACTTTATTCAAAAAGTTTGTATCTTTGCACTATGAACAAAAAAATATTACTCGGCAAGGCGCCTGCTGAGCTCAAGGCCATTGCAAAGTCCTTGGGCATGCCTGCTTTTACGGGCAACCAAATAGCCCAGTGGATGTATGTGCAGCACGTACATTCGATAGATGAGATGACTAACATCTCCAAGGCTAACCGTGCACGCCTGGCCGAGAAATATGAGATAGGCTGCGCCGAACCCATCGATGCCCAGCACTCCCAGGACGGCACCATTAAGTACCTGTTTCCTGTGCGCACCACCTCGTACAAAGAAGGCGAAGAGGGCGTTGCAGAGACACAAAACAAGTTTGTGGAAACGGTATATATTCCCGACGGAGACCGCGCCACACTATGTGTGTCGTGCGAGGTGGGATGCAAGATGAACTGCATTTTCTGCCAAACCGGCAAGCAGGGCTTTGAGGGTTATCTCTCAACAGCCGACATCTTAAACCAGATCTACAGCCTGCCCGAACGCGAAAGACTCACCAATATTGTGTTTATGGGGCAGGGAGAGCCTATGGATAACCTTGACAACGTGTTGCGTGTCACCGAGATTCTCACCGCACCATACGCGTATGCATGGAGTCCGAAGCGTATCACGGTGAGCACCATTGGCATCAAAGACAAGTTAAGACGGTTTCTCGAAGAGAGCGACTGCCACTTAGCGGTGAGTCTCCACTCGCCCATCCACGAACAGCGAGCAGAACTGATGCCCATCGAACGCTCCACACCGATAGAGGAAATCGTAGACTTGCTGCGCAATTACGACTTTTCCCACCAGCGCCGACTGTCGTTCGAATACATTGTGTTTGAAGACGTAAACGACTCACAGGCACATGCCCGGGCAATCGTACAATTACTGAAAGGGTTGTTCTGCCGTGTCAACCTCATTCGTTTCCACCAAATTCCCAACGTAAATCTGCGTGGTGCTAATGACAGGAAGATGGAGAAATTTCGCGACTATCTCACGGCACACGGCGTATATACGACAATACGCGCGAGCCGAGGGCAGGATATTTATGCAGCCTGCGGACTACTGAATACAGCAAAAAAGGCGGGTAAAATCCACCGCGAATAGTCTATGCAAGGGAGGAAATGGAGAAGCGTTATCTGCTGTTTGACCGCCATATCCTTAACAAGCCTATGGAGTGCATGCAATGACACGAGGAGCCTGCTGCCTAAATCCGGCGGAAAACCCTACGAAGTGTTGGTGGTGGGCGACACCCTGGGTATCATCAAGAATGCTCTCAGCATCGACACCGAAGGACTGCCGCAACGCGAACCTCAGTTTGACGTATCGGCCGTGAACCATGGAGGAATGAACGCGACCCTGCGACTGGCACGTAATATCGTGACGCTCGAAATCGACTCTACCCTCTATACAACCACCCGAATACGTTATGAAAAAAACAAACATGCCCGTCCACAGATGATGGCTTATATCGGAACGCCGTCCCTGTCGGTCTTGAAGCGTGACATACCACGACAAGCCCGCTATCTGCGCGAGCTGCTCGACCGCGCTGAGAGCAACGCAGCAATAGTGCACCTCAAAACACATAGAAATGTAAAAGCAGAAAAGCAGGTGGCACAGTTGTTGGGCGTGGAAATGTGGATACCCGAGGACATGACCGCCAACAAAAAAGGCAAGAACTTTATTTGGCTGAGCAACAACTCGCCTACCAACATGCGGAACATCGTGGTGTATAAACATGGGCGCATAGAAGACACAGCAGCCTTTATTGCCTTGCGCGACAGCGTGATGAAAAGCAACATCAAGGGAGAGACCGACGAAATGTTTATGACTACTGTAAAAGGTACAGTAAGCGGGAAAAAAACCAGGGAGCGAAAACAGGAAATTATCACGTTCAGGGGGCTTTGGGAAATGCAGGGCGACGACATGGGCGGCCCATTTGTAAGCCACACCATAGGCAACATTACGGCGGAAGCTTTTCTTTTTGCACCCGGAAAGAAAAAAAGAAATCAACTGCGGCAATTGGAAGCCGCTCTATATACACTAAAACAACAGTAAATGGACAACAGAAAAATTCGCGTGGCAATCACCCACGGAGATACCAACGGCATTGGATACGAACTGATTTTTAAGGCTTTTTCAAATCCTGAGATGCTCGAGATATGCACTCCTATCATCTACGGATCACCCAAATTAGCTGCATATCATCGCAATGCGCTTGGCATTGATGCCAATTTCAGCATCATCAATTCGACCGAAGAGATAGAAGACGGCAGAGTGAATATGCTGCCTGTGTTTGACGAAGAAATCAAAGTAGAATTCGGCGTGCCCTCGGAAGAGGCCAATCGCGCGGCAGTGAGAGCACTCGACAGGGCTATTACCGACTACAAAGAAGAGTTGATAGACGTAATGGTGACCTGCCCTGTAAACAACAACAACTTTGTTGTAGATGGCTATACCATTCCCGATAATGCCAAATATATTGAAAGCAGCATCGGAGAAGGACGCAAGGGACTCGATATCATGATGAACAAGTGGATACGTGTGGCCTTGATGACCGACAACATTGCATTGAAAGACGTACCCGAATGTATCACGGCAGAGGGTATTATCGAGAAGGTGGCCGTTTTCTATGCCACACTACGCCGCGACATGCGCATCTCTACTCCCCGGATTGCAGTCCTGGCACTCAACCCCAACCATTGCAAGGAGCGTCCCGGCAAAGAAGAAACCGAAGTTATCATACCCGCTGTCCAGAAATTGGCTGATGCCGGGGTAACTGTGTTTGGGCCTTATCAGGCCAATGAGTTCTTCGGGAATGGCCAATATTGCGCATTCGATGGTGTATTGGCCATGTATCACGACCAGGGTCTGGCTCCTTTTAAGGCCTTGGATCCGGAAAACAACATTCACTATCTTGGAGGGTTGTCGCTCATCAGCACTGCAGTAGACATGACACCTCGATACGATATTGCCGGACAAGGTGTAGCCAGCGGGTCAGCTCTCCGCCATGCCATCTATCAAGCTATTGATGGTTTCCGCAACCGCAACAACTACGATGCGCCTCTTGCCCACCCACTGCCCAAACTCTATCATGAGCGCAGGGACGACAGCGAAAAGATTAGGTTCTCTATTCCAAAGAAGCATGAGAACACCACCAAAGAGCATCAGAAAAAGAAATAACAGTATATCGCGATGAAAAAGAAATACCAGAACGGGTTCTTTATATTTGGACTGCTGGTGCTTATCATCATGGTCACCCAACTTGATTTTGCACAAGTTTGGCAAGGACTTCAGCATGCCGGTTATTGGTTTTTTGCCGTTGTAGCGCTGTGGGCAGTCCTGTATATATTCAACACCGGTGCCTGGTATCTGATTATCAAAAGTGTTTGCAGTGAGTCGGCAGCCAATGAAGCAGCTGCTAAAAAGATTCGTTTTGGGTGGCTTTACAAGGTTACCGTATCTGGATTTGCCCTCAACTATGCCACTCCGGGTGGTTTGATGGGTGGCGAACCTTACAGAGCCATGGAGCTGGCACCCAAGATTGGCACAGAAAGAGCGTCGTCGTCGGTCATACTTTATGCTATGACCCACATCTTCAGCCACTTTTGGTTTTGGCTCATTTCGGCTTTTCTTTTTATCATTATCCACCCCGTCAACTTTTTAATGGGTGTGCTTTTGGCTGCCACCATTGGATTTAGCCTGTTGGGGATATGGTTCTTCATCGCAGGATACCGCAAGGGACTGGCTAAACGTGTGATGAACATCATGCGGCACATCCCTTTTGTGAAGAAGTGGGCACGACCTTTTGTGGAAAAACATCGCGAACAGTTGGACACCATCGACCGGCAAATTGCCGCACTGCACCGCCAGAATCCACATAGTTTTATAGGTGCGGTGCTGTTAGAGTTTATGTGTCGCGTGTGTTCTGCATTAGAAATATTCTTCATTCTGCTGGTTATCATGCCCCATATGAACTTTTTCAACTGCATTTTTATACTGGCCTTTACTTCTCTCTTCGCCAACCTGCTGTTTTTTATGCCCTTGCAACTGGGCGGACGCGAAGGTGGTTTCCTGATGTCTACCACCACGTTGGGCATCAGTGCCAGCGGTGGTATCTTCGTAGCCCTGCTTGTTCGCATCCGAGAACTGATATGGACGGGAATTGGGCTTTTGCTCATCAAGTTTGACAAGCGAAATCGGTAAGCCTCGTGCACCTTCACGAAACAAGGTTTTGGATGTTGTATTCGGTACCTATCATTAATCATCTTTTTTCTGCCATCTTTGCAGCATTATCAAATAAATTATGTAATTTTGTCATCCAATGAATACATCGGAACTGCAAAAAATAAAACAACGTTACAACATTGTTGGCAACTACAAAGGGCTTAACCGTGCGCTCGATGTTGCCATGCAGGTAGCTCTTACCGACCTCAGTGTTCTCATTATTGGAGAAAGTGGTGTTGGCAAGGAGATTATTCCCCGTGTAATTCACGACAACTCCCCTCGCAGACGTGAAAAATATTTCGCCATAAACTGCGGTTCTATCCCCGAGGGAACCATCGACAGTGAACTCTTCGGGCATGAGAAAGGATCCTTTACCGGAGCCATTGGCGAAAGCGAAGGCTATTTCGGTGTGGCCAACAAGGGAACTATCTTCCTCGACGAGGTGGGAGAGTTACCCATTGCAACCCAAGCACGCCTGCTCAGAGTGTTGGAGACAGGAGAATATATCCGCGTGGGAGGACAGGAAATCCGTAAGACCGATGTGCGCATTGTGGCTGCAACAAACGTCAACATGCGCAAGGCAATATCCGAAGGGCGCTTCAGGGAAGACCTCTACTATCGCCTAAATACCATTCCCATCCAGATGCCTCCACTGCGCGACCGGGGCAACGACATCATCTTGCTGTTCCGGCTTTTCGCCATGCAAATGGCTGAAAAATACCGCATTCCGAAAATCACGCTTACGGAAGATGCAAAACAAGTGCTCCTCCAATACAAATGGCCGGGCAATGTCCGCCAGTTGAAAAACATCACTGAGCAGATGTCTATACTCAGTGAGACAAGAGAACTCGATGCAGAGCAGCTCAAACGCTACATTCCCGTAGACCCAGAGAGCACCCAGCTGGCCACAATCAACAAGCCCGGGCAACACTCCTACGAGAGTGAGCGGGAAATTCTCTACAAGATTCTATACGAACTTCGAGGTAATGTATCTGACTTGAGACGTGATTTGAATAACTTGCGCAAGCAATTGGATGATACGCATGAGCTGAATGAATCCATTGCCTATCAAAACCATAAATTTATAGAAGCCAACGCTGCTCAGCTCTCCACGCATCCGAAAGGCACATCCCACGTAGCCAACATCTCTCCGTCTTCTGCCATTGAAGCGGAGGCGGAGGAAATCAAAAGTGAACCCGAGAGCCTCAACCTCAACGACGTTGGACGCCAAATGGTAGAGAAAGCTTTGAAAAAAAATGGGGGGAACAGAAAGAAAGCGGCCCAGGAATTAGGTATCTCAGACCGCACACTGTATAGAAGAATCAAGCAATATGGGCTGGAAAAGAAATAACAACGAGCATCGACCCGAAAAGGGAAACTCTGTCAGGGGGTGGAGAAAGTATACTGGTGCCAGCATGCTCACGCTGTTTCTTGCATCCATCATACTCATGTCATGCAAGGTAAATTACAGTTTCAATGGTGCCAGCATAGATTATACCAAGACCAAAACCATACAAATAGCCGACTTCCCCATTCGTAGTAGCTATGTGTGGGGACCAATGGGACCCATGTTCAACAATCAACTCAAGGACATGTATGCTAACCATACACGCCTGAAACAGGTGAAACGTGACGGGGATTTGGTGATAGAAGGTGAGATTACACAGTATTCCCAACGCAACAAGTCTGTTTCCAGCGAAGGCCATTCGGCCCAGACGGAACTGTCGATGACCGTTAATGTGCGCTTCACAAACAACACCAAGCATAGCGAAGATTTTGAGCAATCGTTTACTGCCACACAGACTTACGAAACCACGCAAAATCTGAGCAGTGTTCAAGAAGAACTGGTTACACAAATGTGCAAGGACCTTGTCGACCAGATCTTCAATGCAACAGTAGCAAATTGGTAATTAACAACCCCTCTATCAACCCACACCTATCATACCATTATGGATATAGCAAACCTTATCAAACACCCGGAACAACTTGACAGCGAGACGCTTTACGACCTCCGCAGTCTGCTGGCGTTATATCCATACTACCAAACCGCAAGGCTATTGCTTTTGCAAAACCTATACCTTCTACACGATCCTACATTCAACGACGAACTCAAGCGTGCAGCTATATACATTACAGACCGCAAGGTTATATTCAATCTTGTGGAAGCTGCACACTATAGATTCAAACTGGCAGACAATACCCAAACCAAAGAAGAGCCGGCTAAAACTACGGGCAAGACAGCAGAAAAACAAGACCGGACAATCTCGCTTATCGACCATTTCCTCGATTCCATACCCGAGGAAGATGAGTCAAAACCCAAAACCAAGCGTCGCCCCACCCCAGCCGATGCCGCTATCGATTATGTTTCTTATCTGCTCGAAACTGAAAACGAAGAGGAAAGCAAGTCTGAGTTAGCACCACAGCTCAAAGGCCAAGATTTGATAGATAATTTCATAAACAATGAAAGTAAAAAAATCAAACTAAAAGAAGAGCCTGAATATTTGCCCAACCTTGACGAGACAGACAACGAAGAAGAAAAAGAGGGCAACGAAGGGTATTTTACTGAAACATTAGCCAGAATCTATATTAAGCAAGGTAGATATGACAAAGCTCTTGAAATAATTCAGCGTATAAATTTGAATTATCCAAAAAAAAGTGCTTACTTTGCAGACCAAATACGTTTCTTGGAAAAATTGATATTAAATAATAAAAATAAATAAGTAAAGAATTATGTACACTTTTTTTGTAGTTCTCATCGTCCTGGTGTCGCTACTGATGATTCTCATCGTACTCATTCAGGAGTCCAAAGGGGGCGGTCTATCAAGCAACTTCTCTTCTTCAAATGCCATCATGGGCGTACGCAAGACCACCGACTTTGTGGAAAAAGCCACATGGGGACTTGCTGCCTTAATGGTTGTATTCAGTATCGTTTGCGCCTACACCGCTCCACAGGTATCTGCCGACCAGAGCGTGCTTGAAAGAACGGCAACAGAAACACAGACAACTAATCCAACAAATACTCAAGGATTTCAGGCTGCTCCAGCAGAAGGTGCCGCTAAACAGGATGCTCCAGCCGCTAAGGCTCCAAACAATGCGCCAAAAGCACCTACGGCTCCTGCAAAATAAATTGAAAAAAGTAAGAGATTTGTTTGGTTTAACCAAAATAATCTCTTATCTTTGCACTCGCTTAGAAACAAGCATTCTAACACGGTGGATGTAGTTCAGTTGGTTAGAGCGTCAGATTGTGGTTCTGAATGTCGTCGGTTCGAGTCCGACCTTCCACCCTCCAAGCAAACAAGCGGAAAGCCCGATAAACAAAGGCTTTCCGCTTTTTAATTATCTCTATCTCGCAACAGAACGAAACAATAAGTGACATCCAAACTACAGAAGCAGCCCTTATTATAGGCTGATAGTTGACCGAAATAGTTACAGCAGTATTAAAGCAACTATTTTCCAAAATAATAGTGTTCTAAAAAGGTATGTAAAGTATCATAGTTTCATAAACCTCAAACTGCTATATCTTGTCCAGCTCCTTTCTTGCACTCCTCTTATGCGCTTTA
This sequence comes from uncultured Prevotella sp., assembly GCA_964450065.1. GTDB lineage: Bacteria > Bacteroidota > Bacteroidia > Bacteroidales > Bacteroidaceae > Prevotella. The sequence continues at coordinate 9,719 of CAYVGR010000015.1, forward strand.
AACGCAGAGGGGGTCATGCCTGTCACAGCCTTAAACTGATTAGAAAGATAGGCCACGCTGGAGTAATTCATCGACAAGGCAATCTCCGTGAGACTCATCTCATTATAGGTTAAAAGTTCCTTCACTCGCTCAATGCGCTGCTCAATGTAATAGCGTTCAATCGTTTTGGAAGTATGTTCTGAAAACAATTTGGACAAGGCGGAATAGTCTTGGTGAAGCTCCTGCTGTAAAAGATCGGAGAGATTTAATGAGGTGTTGTTATCTTTATAATGCACCAGATTGATAATGGTAGCCTTGATTTGCTCAATCGTTTGGTGTTTACGGTCATCCAAGAGTTCGAATCCCAAATCCTTCAATTGCTTTCGCAAGCCGTTTTGTTGTTCTTTGTTCAGCGCCTTATCCACCTTCACAACACCTAAATCAACAGCCAACGGCGTTAAGCCCATATCGCGCAGAGTATTTTCAACCGCCATCTTACAGCGGTCGCAAACCATATTCTTAATATAAACAGTTGTGCTCGGCATTGTTGTTCCGTTGTTGTAAGCTTGGAGATCTGATTGATTTGTAAACACAAGGACGAATGGACAAAAAAGACTTAGGAGAAAAAGTCCTGATCCTACTTTATCTCCAGCAATATCTGCACGATACGCTCGGCAGATCGGCCGTCCCAGCGGTCGGGAAGCCCAGAAGCTTTCCACTCACCATGAACCATCATTTTCACCATCTTACCCAACTCATCAGCATCTTCACCAACTAACACATTAGTGCCCACCTTGACGGTTTCCACGTGTTCCGTATAGCTATTGAGCGTAATACAGGGCACCTGATTGAACGTGGATTCCTCAGCCACGTTGCCCGAGTCAGTAATCACTCCAGCAGCATGGGCTATAAGATAGGAAAACTGAAGATAAGGCATTGGCTCAACAATAGTCAAAACCTTCTTGCCTATCTTGCGCTGACATGCTTCCACAGCCTCTTTGGCTAACTCCCGAAGGGGTGCCACCACGGTTATGCCTGACTGATTTTGGGCAATGGCCTCTATCATTTTCTGTAAATTTTCCCTATCATTTATCAGTGCTTTGCGATTTAGCGTAAATACCAAATAAGCCTTATCCGTCAACCCCAGGCCGTCGAAGATTTCCGGCTTGACTAATTGGTTACGGTTGAACCGCATGTTGTCGATGAGCACATTGCCCACCATATAGACCTTGGAAAGCTCTGCCCCTTCGCGGTTGACTATGGAATTGTTGCTGATGCCGGCCGTGAAGAGGATATCGGACAGCCCGTCGATGACAAGCCTATTGATTTCCTTGGGCATCTGAATATCAAACGAACGTGTGCCTGCGGCAAGGTGTACCAATCGTATGCCTTGTTTCTTGGTCACAATGGCTGTAGCCATTGTTGATGCCAAATCGTCCACCACAACAACCGTGTCAGTAGGATGTTGTTGCAGATAACTCTCGAATGCAGACATCACCTGACCCGTAAGCTCATTGAGGTTTTGACAGGTAACACCCAAATAAACATCGGGCCGACGTATCTGCAAATCCTCGAACAAACAGCCTTCGAGTGTCGGGTCGTTTTCCTCGCCTGAATAAACCAATTGATAATCAATACTCTTACCCTGTGCCTTGGCGGCTTCTATCGCCCTGATAACGGGCGCTACCTTGATGAAGTTGGGGCGTGCGCCACAAACTATGCAAATATTCATTGTTGTTATTATTTGGGGAAGGATATTACGAAACTTTCTCCCTTCCGTCATTATTTCTTTTCGACAAATTTAAACAAAAAAATAATGGCGGCCAATAATCGCTGCCATTATTTTATCATTTAGCCTTAAATATCACGCTTTCGGCACGCCGACAGGAAAATGCTGATTTCATCCGAACGCATCTCCCACGCCCCGTGCCTCCACACCATATACTTATCTTCTTCTCCTATACCTCTTTGAATAGCTCCCTGATTCCTCCAAGACTGCCCATGATGTTGGTTGCCTCATAAGGAAGGAACACGGTCTTGTTCTTATCGCCCGAAGCAAGCTCCTGCATCATCTGTATATACTTCTGTGCCAAGAGATAGTTAGCAGGATTGGTAGATTTTCCCACAGCCTCGGTTATCTTCCCGATGGCTATCGCCTCTGCCTCAGCCTTGCGGATACGAGCCTGTGCTTCGCCCTCTGCACGGAGAATAGACTGTTGTTTATCGGCCTCTGCACGATTAATAGTAGCCATTTTCTCACCCTCCGACTGTAGAATTTGGGCTTGCTTGGTACCTTCTGATGTCAGAATGGTGGCACGCTTATCGCGCTCAGCCTGCATTTGTTTCTCCATGGCCTGAAGCACTGTCTGTGGCGGTATAATATCCTGCAGCTCCACGCGGTTCACCTTGATACCCCACTTATTGGTGGCATCGTCGAGCACACCGCGCAACCGGGTGTTGATAATGTCGCGCGAGGTTAACGTTTGATCGAGCTCCATTTCGCCTATGATGTTACGCAGAGTGGTCTGCGTGAGTTTTTCTATGGCATTGGGAAGATTGTTAATCTCGTAAACCGCCTTAAACGGATCAACGATTTGGAAATAGAGCAAGGCATTGATTTGCATCTGAATGTTGTCCTTCGTAATCACATTCTGCTTGTCAAAATCGTACACCTGCTCGCGCAAATCGATACTATTGCTGTAAATATAGTGGCCACGACTCATGGTCACTATGGTCTTGGCACGATCGATAAATGGGATGATGACATTGATACCAGGCTTCAGCGTGGCATAGTACCTGCCAAGCCGTTCTATGATTTTGGTCTCGCTCTGGGGAATAATCACAAGAGCCATCTTAGCAAAAAGTAACACAAGAACCAAAAGGCCTATCAAAACATATGTTCCTATCATAATATAAATAAGTTAAATTACTCTTTCCACAGTTACAATAATACTCTCGCGCGCCACAACCCTTACCATGTCCCCATTTTTTATAGGTTTCCCGTCGCTGCTCACGGCTTTCCATTCGTCGCCGTCTATACGTACATATCCTGCCGAATGTTCAGTGATGGGTTCTATCATCCTGCCCTCACGGCCTATCAGGGCATCGGCGTTGCTCAGCCGGCTCTCATGCTTGGGGTGAAGATATTTCATGACAAACGGGCGCACGCCAAACACACTAATGGTCGAAGCTATGATAAACACCAGTACTTGCATCCAAAGAGGTATGGCAAGCAGCGAAGACACGATAGCACACGCACCCCCTATGGCAAAGCACATAAGATAGAATGTGCCGGAAGAGACTTCCAGTATCAAGGCAAGCACGGTAAACAGCGTCCATACAAGCCAAAGGTGATCTTTCAGATAATCAATCATTTCAAGGTTGCTTCAATCAATATTATCTTGTTGTAAAGTTAAAGGAAATATTTGAATTTGCCAACAAATTCGTGTAAATTATTTGTAGCTTGCATGGTTTTGTAGCATATTACCTGTTGTTATATCATATTTCTATTGAGGCTCCCCTTGGTCTTTGTCAAATAGAAACGAGCCTCACTACCTTTTGACCACGTCCTGTCGCCACCATGATCAAGAGGTGTCGTCAGCGTCTTTCGTCCGGAGTACGACCGTACAACGTACGTAGTAGATTCGCACCACGTTCGAAGTACGAGCATACTTCGAACGTGGTGCGGTAACAAATAAGCCTAAACGTCACACCATATACCAACAAGCCCCACCACATCATTATGGCAGGGCTTTTCGATTATTCTTTCTTCTTGCACCCATTCGAGCTGCAAGGGGATATTATTTCTTATTTTTGGGTGTAAATTTCCATGTCTTTGTAGTTGCCGACTTAGCCGCCTGGTAGTATTTCATAGCCTCCGGCATCTGTCGTTGCAACGCTGCAATGCGCTTGACATCACTCGGGTGACTGCTCAGCAAGTCGCTCTGGTTGCCCTTCCCGCTCGACATACGTTGCCAGAACGTGATGGCCTCTTGTGGGTTGTAGCCGGCCATGGCAGCAATGATAAGTCCAATATAGTCGGCCTCGGTTTCATTATCACGGCTGTATTTCAGGTTTGCGAAAGAAAAACCCTGCTGGGCTGCCCAAGATGCCAAATCGCCAACACCACCGCCCACTGTACTATTGAGCACCGAACCTAAAATACTTGCGCCATACTGCTGACGTATTGCTTTGGACATTTGTTCAGCCGAATGCTTGGCAACTGCATGAGCAATCTCGTGCCCGAGGACGATGGCAAGTCCGTTTTCGTTCTGGGTATAAGGCAGAAGACCCTCAAAAACAACAATTTTCCCACCGGGCATACAGAATGCGTTGGCCTCATTGCTCTTGACGAGATTGAACTCCCATGCGAAATTATTAACTTCGCTGGCAGCACCGTTATTCCTTAAATAGGTCTCTACGGCCGTGGCCAAGTTCTGCCCAACACGCCTCACCATGGCTGTATTGGCAGCATTAGAAGACAGGGTGCTCTTCTGCATGATTTCGCCGTATTGCTTGTTGCTCAAACTCATAATCTGTGCATCGCTCACCAACAGCGTGTGCTTACGACCCGAGATTGGCACTGTCGAGGTAGTACCACAGGCAGACATCAGCATGGCTGCTGCCATGGTCATCAATAATAACTTAATCTTTTTCATTATATCTCAATTTAATTTGATATAGAACCAATGTTGTTTTAATGAAGAATATCGATTCTTAATATTGTACAAATATATAACAAAAGATCTTACATGCGCCATTTCATGTAACACATTTTATCTTGTTAATGCTTTTCCCGAAAAAAATGAAAGAGATCTTAGGTTTTGTCGCGTATTGCTTACCTTTGCAGGTTGTATCAGATAACAAGGTAGGACAGTTCTGCCCCACCTCCTGGAAAGATAAGTATACAAAAACAAATAAAAACACATAGACAAATGAAAATAACAGATGAACGCAGCAGTATGCTCCATGGCATATTGCTGATGGCACTCTTTGCCTGCGCAGCCTTTTACATTGGCGAAATGAACTGGGTGAAGGCCTTGTCGCTCAGTCCGCTGGTGGTAGGCATCATCCTTGGCATGTTGTATGCCAACAGCCTGAGAAACAACTTGCCCGACACCTGGACGCCAGGTATCACGTTCAGTTCCAAGCGCATTTTGCGCATGGGCATTATCTTGTACGGTTTCAAGCTCTCGTTTCAAGATGTTGTAGCCGTCAGTTTTTCAGCTATAGTCATCGACACCATCGTTGTCATCGTCACAATATTGTTAGGCATCTTCGTCGGCAAACTGCTGAAGATGGACCGCAGCATCGCTCTGCTCACGGCCTGCGGAAGCGCCATCTGTGGTGCGGCAGCAGTGATGGGTGTGGATGGAGCTATCCGCCCAAAGCCCTATAAGACAGCGGTTGCCGTAGCTACGGTGGTGATTTTTGGAACGCTTTCCATGTTTCTCTATCCCATACTGTATCGTGCAGGCATCTTCGACCTGCCTGCCGACCAAATGGGAGTCTTCACCGGCGCAACGGTTCACGAGGTTGCCCACGTAGTGGGGGCAGGCAATGCGATGGGGACAGCTATCAGCGACTCGGCTATCATTGTGAAGATGATTCGTGTAATGATGCTCGTGCCGGTGTTGCTTGTTATAGCCTTTTTCGTGGCCAAAGACGTTAAGGATCGTATGGACGGAACCGAAAAGGTCAAAATCAATGTTCCTTGGTTTGCCATATTCTTCCTCGTTGTTATCGGATTCAACTCTCTCGACCTATTGCCTGAAGGCATAGTGGAGTTCATCAACACCCTTGACACCTTCCTCCTCACCATGGCCATGACGGCCTTGGGGGCTGAGACCAGTATCGATAAATTCAAGAAGGCCGGCTTCAAGCCATTTCTCTTGGCAGCCATTCTCTATGCATGGCTTGTGGGCGGAGGCTATTGCATGACCAAATGTCTCATGCCTGTGTTGATGTAACCGGACAGGCACAGAGCCGTCTGCTCCCGGCGAATAGAAATTGAACAGGCCACATCAAACAGCCAATCTGTATGGACAAAATAACAAGAACTCGCTGCTTTAGTTGTTAAATAGAAAATTATTTTGTACTTTTGCTTTCAATATGACAACCCCATGAGAGCAAGATGAAAATAACGATACTACAAACTAACATTGTTTGGGCTAACCCGCAGGAAAATATCAAAAACGCAGAACAACTGATCTATGAGAATCAGGGAGCAGACCTTTATGTTTTGCCAGAGATGTTTTCCACCGGCTTTGCCACTCAACCCGAAGGTATCGCCGAATCGGATTGCCTTTCCTTAAACTGGATGAAAGCTACGGCTCAAAAGCACGGCTGCGCCATTGCCGGAAGCATTGCAACAGAAGAAAACGGCAAATACTATAACCGCCTTTATTTTGTATTCCCCGACGGCAGTGAGAAACACTATGACAAACACCACCTCTTTACATATAGTGGTGAGGACAAACACTTTGTTGCCGGACAGGAACGGATGATTGTTGAATACCAAGGTTTTCGAATTCTCCTCCAAGTTTGTTACGACCTTCGTTTTCCGGTATTCAGCAGAAACCGCAAAGACTATGACATGGCTATCTATGTAGCCAGTTGGCCCACTGTCCGCCTGAAGGCTTGGCTCACGCTGCTCCATGCCCGCGCCATCGAAAACCAATGCTATATAATAGGTGTCAACCGCACCGGCGACGATCCAACGTGCAGCTATAGCGGTGGAAGCGAGCTCATAGACCCGTGGGGCAACATCATCGCAGCATGCGAACGAAGCAAGGTGAATGCTGTAACGGCGGACATCAACATCGAACCGTTGCTGGAGTTCAGGCGGCAATTTCCCGTGCTTGATGACAGGGATATCTTTTAGAAACCAAGGTAGAACTGAAAACTGCTATTTCATGATGTGAGACTACACATAGGGCAGCAACTCTCTTCAACTCCTTGACAAGCAAATTGGGTATACATTTGATTACCCTCCAAAAATAAAACATACTAAAACAGAATATCATGACAGAAAAGAAACTGTTGCTCGGTGACGAAGCCATTGCCTTAGGCGCCCTCCACGCAGGGCTTTCGGGTGTCTATGCCTATCCGGGCACTCCCTCAACGGAGATTACCGAGTACATTCAGAATAGTCCGATCGCCAGGGAACGAAATATCCACAGCCGTTGGTGCACCAATGAAAAAACGGCCATGGAAGCCGCATTGGGTATGTCGTATGCCGGCAAGCGTGCGCTGGTGTGCATGAAACATGTAGGCATGAACGTGTGTGCCGATGCCTTTGTAAACTCGGCCATTACGGGAGTAAACGGCGGACTCATCGTGTTGGCAGCCGACGACCCCTCGATGCACTCCTCACAGAATGAGCAAGACAGCCGTTTCTATGCCAAATTTGCCATGGTGCCCGTCTTTGAACCGAGCAACCAGCAAGAGTGTTATGATATCGTAGACGATGCATTCCGCATGTCTGAGGCTATCAAGTTGCCTGTGCTCATACGGCTTGTCACACGTTTGGCCCACTCGCGGGCATCGGTAACGACTAAGAACTGCATTGTTGCGCAGAACTCACTCAACCCTGACACGGGCAAGCATTGGGTACTCCTGCCGGCCATTGCCCGTCGAAACTATGTAGGCTTGCTTGCCAAACAGCCCGACATGGAGGCTCGTGCAGAGAGCTCTCCATACAACAGAATGGAAGTGATGGATGGCAAAGGATTGGGGGTTATTGCGAGTGGCATAGGCTATAACTATGTTCGGGAAAGCGAGCCAACGGGTGTTTCTGCCATCCTGAAGATTAGTCAATATCCTCTGCCCAAGCAGATGGTTAGGAAACTTGCCACGATGAGCGACCGCATTCTTGTCGTGGAAGACGGTCAGCCCGTCATCGAGGAGGCTATCAAGGGCATGCTCGGCAAAGACTATAAGGTTTGCGGACGTCTCACCGGAGACTTGCCCCGCACGGGAGAACTTACTCCCGACAGCGTAGGCAAGGCTCTCGGACAAGAAAACAACATGCCATTCGACACCATTGTCGACGTTGTGAGCCGTCCGCCGGCACTTTGTCAGGGATGCGGTCATCGTGATGTGTACACCGCTTTGAATGAAGTGGCTGCCGAATACGATGGTGCACGCATCTTTGGTGACATTGGTTGCTACACACTTGGAGCCTTGCCGCCATTCCAGTCTATCGCCAGCTGCGTGGACATGGGAGCCAGCATTACGATGGCAAAGGGTGCGGCCGATGCAGGAATATTCCCTGCTATTGCTGTGATTGGCGACTCCACGTTTACCCACAGCGGCATGACAGGACTCCTCGATGCAGTCAACGACAATTCAAACATTACTGTTATCATCTCCGATAACCTCACAACAGCGATGACCGGAGGGCAGGATTCTGCCGGAACCAATAAGTTTGAAGCTATCTGTTTGGGGCTTGGCGTTGAACCGGAACACGTTCGCGTGGTGGTGCCACTATCCAAAAACATGCCCGAAATCACCAAGATTCTGCGCGAAGAGATAGAATACGACGGTGTAAGCGTTATCATACCGCGTCGGGAGTGTGTGCAAACTTTAACTCGTAAAGCACGTAAGGCAAACAAGTAAAGACATGAAAAAGAATATTATATTAGCCGGTGTGGGAGGTCAGGGAATCCTCTCCATCGCTACGGTAATCGGAGAAGCAGCCACAAAAGCAAACCTATATTTGAAGCAAGCAGAGGTGCATGGCATGAGTCAGCGGGGCGGTGATGTTCATAGTAACCTGCGACTGAGTACAGAAGAGATTTTCAGCGACCTTATTCCGAAAGGGCAAGCCGATCTCATTATCGCCATGGAGCCGATGGAAGCCTTGCGCTACGTACCTTTCCTGAACAAGGACGGATGGGTAATCACGTCTTCGGAGCCTTTTATCAATATCCCCAACTATCCCGATGAGCAGAAAATTGCAGATGACCTGAAGCAGTTGCCACATATCAAGTCCATGCCCATCAACAGCATTGCTAAGGAAATTCATGCTCCCCGCAGTGCTAACATGGTACTTCTTGGCATGGCTGCCAAAGCTATTGGCATCGTGTCTCCCAACGACCTCCGCGAAGCCATTGGGCGTATATTCGCGCAAAAGGGCGAACGCATTGTTGAAAACAACTACAAGGCCTTTGACCTTGGACTAAAAGGATAAATATGAAAATATTCAGTGAAGAATTAGTCAACGAGGCCTGTAAACGGTCGCACGTGGCCGACCTTGCACACGCTACGATTGGAGAAACACTCCTTGTGGCGCAATATTTGGAACGTAAAACGGGTATCCCCTTTATTCGCATGGACCAAGGCTCCCCTGGATTGCCCGTAAATCGATATGGTGTAGAGGCTGAGAAGAAGGCCTTGGAGCGTGGTGTGGGTAGCCAATACCCTGCTGCTTCAGGCGTGAAAGAACTAAAGGAAGCTGCCCATGAGTTTGTCAAGGCGTTTATCAACGTCGACATCAGTGCACGCAGTTGTGTGCCGACAACAGGTAGTGTGGCTGGAAGTTTCGGCGGATTCATTGCCACTACTCAGCGTATTCCCGGCAAAAACAAAGTGCTTTTCATCGACCCCGGCTTCCCTATCCAGAAATCACAGTTGCGCATTTTGGGCATCGAGTGGAAAGAGTTTGATATCTATCCATACCGTGGAGAGAAGCTCCGTGCTAAGTTGGAGGAAATGCTTCAGGATGGCGACGTAGCTGCAATCGTATATTCCAACCCCAACAACCCAGCCTGGATTTGCTTGGAGGAAAGCGAGTTGCAGGTGATTGGCGAACTGGCCACCAAGTATGATGTGGTCGTAATGGAGGATCTCGCCTATTTCTGCATGGACTATCGGCGCGACCTCGGCCATCCCTACAAGCCACCATTTGTACCCACAGTGGCTCGATACACCGACAATTACATCTTGTTGCTCTCGTCGAGTAAGATTTTTAGCTATGCCGGCCAACGCATCGCGTTGGTATGTATCAGCGACAAACTCTTTGAAACCCACTATCCCGCATTGCAGGAACGCTACCACGACGCAGGAGTTTTCGGCAGTACGTTTATTGCAGAAATACTCTATATGATTACCAGCGGATGCACGGCATCGACGCAGTATGGCTATGCAGAGATGCTCCGCCTGAGTTGCGAGGGTAAAATAAACTTCGTGGAGGACACGCGGGAATACGAGCGTCGTGCCAGGAAAATGAAGGAAATTTTCTGCCGGCATGGCTTCAAGGTAGTGTACGACCGCGATGTTACTGCTGCTGTTGGCGACGGGTTCTTCTTCACGCTTGGCTTCCCCGGCATGTCAGGAGGCCAACTTGCCAAGGAACTGATGCACTACGGAGTGAGCAGCATTTCTCTCGACACTACAGGAAGCCTGCAGGAGGGCGTTCGCGCCTGCACCAGCAGGATGCGCGAAGAACTTTATCCTGTCCTTGATGAGCGCATGAAACAATTCCACAATGACCATATTTAGGAGATAGAAAAGAATCGGCAGGTTCCCCCACCCCTCCTGCCACGTCTTCTTTTCTCTCCTCTTTAACCATTATCCTATGAACTATTCTCCATACTTCAACCCCGAGATGGAAACGCTCACGCGTTCTGAAATACAAGCCCTGCAATTAGAACGCCTGCAAAAAACCGTTGCTCATTGCATGAATTCACCTTTTTATCGAAAACAATTCCAAAAGGCAGGCATCAGACCCGAAGACATTAAGACCCTCGATGACATTCGTAGGATACCCATGACGACTAAGCAAGACTTGCGCGACACCTACCCTTTCGGCATTGCCTCTATACCTCTCCGCGATTGTGTTCGCCTGCACTCGTCGAGCGGAACGACAGGAACCCCTACGGTTATCTTACATTCCCAACGCGACCTTGAGCAGTGGGGCAATGCTGTGGCACGATGTCTGTGGATGGTGGGGGCTCGCCCCGAAGATGTGTTTCAGAACACATCGGGCTATGGCATGTTTACCGGTGGACTCGGATTCCAGTATGGTGCAGAAAAGCTTGGCATGCTCACCGTACCCGCTGCCGCCGGAAACACCAAACGACAAATCAAATTTATGACCGACTTCGGCACCACGGTCGTCCATGCGATTCCAAGTTATGCCACGCGCATCTACGAAATCATGCAGCAAGAAGGGGTTGACCCAAAGCGAGATACCCGGCTCAAAATTCTTGCCATCGGTGCCGAACCACATAGCGATGAACAACGCAAGCGCATCGAAAACATGCTTGGCGTAAAAGCCTACAACTCCTTTGGCATGTCGGAAATGTGCGGACCCGGCGTGGCTTTCGAATGCCAAGAACAAAATGGCATGCATATATGGGAGGACTATTATATTGTAGAAGTTCTCGACCCCAACACCCTTGAACCAGTTCCTGATGGCGAACAGGGCGAGCTTGTGCTCACCACAATTAACCGTGAGGCCATGCCGCTGTTGCGCTACCGCACGCGTGACCTCACGCGAATCCTTCCCGGCGAATGCCCTTGCGGGCGTCATCACAAACGCCTCGACCGCATGAGGGGACGCACCGATGACATGATTGTGCTCAAGGGCGTGAACATCTTCCCCATCCAAATAGAACAAGTGCTCATGCAATACAAGGAGTTGGGCAGCAACTATCTCATCACACTGCTCACCGAGGAAAGCAACGATGCCATGACGGTAGAAGTGGAGCTTGGGCAAGAGTTTACTGATGATTTCGGTATTTTGCAGCGTCTCACCAACAACATCGCCCGTGCCCTGCACGACGAGATATTGCTCACCCCGCATGTTAAACTGTTGCCGGCCGGCACGTTGCCCACCAGTAATGGCAAGGCCGTGCGTGTAGTCGACAAGCGCGATTTCCTCTCTGATGATAAATAGTATAAGTATTAATAACACTCATCACTCTTAATTCTTCTTTCTTCACTCTTAATTCCTCACTCATCCTATGGTTCACCAACTGTCAATATTTATACAAAACAAGGCCGGCACACTCGAAAAAGTGCTCCGTCTCTTTAAGAATTCACAGATACAGATTGTCACAACTACCCTGGCCGACACGCAGGACTTTGGCATTTTCCGCGTTATCTGTACCGAACCGGAACGGGCTTTTCTTGTCTTGAAAGAGGCTGGAATCACGGCTACCCTCACCGAGGTGCAAGCCATCGGCCTTGACAACACTCCCGGTCAGGCGGCCGATGCCCTCGAAATATTCGCGGCGGCCGACATAGAGATTAGCTATCTCTACTCGTTTCTACTGAAAAACAAGGGCGTACTGATTTTCAAGACTGACAATCGCCGTCGTGCTGATGAAATTATCAAAGAGCATAGGCTCAACACCTTGAACGACTGCGACCTCTTAATACTGGCAGAATGATAGATATTAAAGATTATTTCGGACAAGACAATTTCATTAGCCACATCGGCGCCAGACTTGTCGAAGTGTCTGAGGGATATGCCAAAGCCACATTGGAGGTCAAGGAATTTCACCTTAACGCTTACGGTATCTGTCAGGGAGGCGCCCTGTTTACATTAGCCGACCTTGCCTTTGCCGCAGCCATCAACAGTCATGGCATTAGCACGCTCACTA
>CAYVGR010000016.1:0-21890 GCA_964450065.1 uncultured Prevotella sp.
AAGAATACAATGCATAATATGGAAGACTACAACGATAACACTGAGAACAAGAAACCGTCAATCCTTGACTTTGGCGAACCAGAAAAGGAAAACAGTATCATCAAGGTTATTGGCGTAGGCGGAGGTGGCGGTAATGCCGTGAACCACATGTATCGCGAAGGCATCCACGACGTGTCGTTCGTACTGTGCAACACCGATGCCCAGGCACTCAACGACTCTCCCGTACCCGTACACTTGCAGCTGGGCAAGGAGGGGCTGGGAGCCGGCAACCGCCCGGCACGTGCCCGCGAAGCCGCACTAGACAGCATGGACGACATTCGCCGAATGCTTAACGACGGTACGAAGATGACATTCATTACCGCCGGAATGGGTGGTGGCACGGGTACCGGAGCCGCTCCTATTATTGCCCAAGTGAGCAAGGAGATGGATATCCTGACCGTGGGTATCGTTACCATACCATTCCGGTTTGAGGGATCCAAGAAAATAGACCAGGCTCTCGACGGTGTGGAAGAAATGGCCAAACATGTAGACGCATTGCTTGTTATCAACAATGAGCGACTGCGAGAGATATATCCCGACCTCACCTTGATCGATGCTTTCGGTAAGGCCGACGACACCTTGAGTGTGGCTGCCAAGAGCATTGCCGAGATCATCACTCTACACGGGCTTATCAACCTCGACTTCAACGACGTGAAAACCGTGCTCAAAGACGGCGGTGTAGCTATCATGAGCACTGGCTTCGGCGAAGGAGACGGACGTGTGAGGAAAGCCATTGAGGATGCGCTCAACTCTCCGCTGCTCAACGACAACAACGTGTTCAACTCCAAGAAGATTCTGCTTTCTATCAATTTCTGCGACGAGAAACAAGACAAGCAGGGCCTCATGATGGAGGAAATGAACGACGTAAACGACTTCATGGCCAAGTTTGGCGACGACTTCGAGATAAAATGGGGCGTGGCTATCGATCCTGAGCTTGGAAAAAAGGTGAAGGTAACTATCCTCGCCACCGGCTTTGGTATAGAAGATGTTGAGCCGGCCGACCGACGCGGACGCCACTCACAGGAAGAAGCCAACCGCATTGCCGAGGAAGAGGAGAGAGCAGCCGAGCGTCAGGAGCGCCGCAACCGATACTATGGCAGCGACTCGAACACCACCCAATACAAGCGTCGTCCGCACATCTTCCTGTTCAACCAGGACGATCTCGACAACGAAGACGTGATACTGGCCGTGGACAACTCGCCAACATACAAACGAACACGCCAGATGCTCAACGAAATCCGCAATCAGGCAAACGGCAATACAACCAAGTCTGAAAACGAGGCCAATCAAGACTCTGTGCAAGGAGTAATCAGCTTTATGTAACGCATTGAAAGTGGGTTCTGAAAATTAGCTTTATCGGTTTGAGGTATCTGTTTTCGCCTACTAAGTGTCAACGAGCAAAAGAATGTAGCAGGTTGCATCACTGAAAGAGTTGACACTTAAGACTGAAAAGAGGACTCAGAATGGCAAAGTGTTACCCACTTGTTTTTGCGAACACTAACGGTGGGTCATTAACAGCCCCCACCCTAACACCCAAAATAACATGTCAACCCTATTTGACCAAGTCAGCAGCGACATCCGCACTGCAATGAAGGCTCGCGACAAAGTGTGCACGGAAGCCTTACGCAACATCAAAAAATATTTCATCGAGGCGAAAACTGCTCCCGAAGCCAACGATACTTTGGAAGACGACACCGCTTTGAAAATTCTCCAGAAGCTGGCCAAGCAAGGCCAAGAGAGTGCTGCCACATATACCAAGGCCGGGCGACAGGAACTTGCCGACGAAGAATTGGCACAAGTAGCCGTCATCATGGAATATCTGCCCCAACCCCTTTCAGAAGAGGAAATAGAAGCACAAGTCAGGGACATTATTGCCAAGATAGGTGCCACCGATATGAAGCAAATGGGGCAGGTCATGGGCATGGCCACCAAGCTAATGGCTGGCAAGGCCGACGGTAAAACCATATCCGCTATCGTTCGGAAACTATTGGCATAGTCGTGCCGGCAAAAAACAATCATCTTATAGCTATTCTATAATTATGGAAACAAAAGAACAAGTATTACAAGTTATGCGTGAGGCCGGCAAGCCTATGTCTGCCGGTGAAGTGGCCAAAACATCAGGTATTGACCGCAAGGAAGTAGACAAGGCCTTCACTCAGCTGAAAAAGGAGAACGCTATCGTTTCGCCCGTGCGCTGCAAGTGGGCTCCGGCCGAATAGGCTTATTGAGCACACCCTACTTACCGAAGTCGATCCGTGCCATATAAAACCATGGAGCGACACCCGCTCATCAAAAATTCATGCGGGTAAAATGAACACAATCACAAACAGAGGCCATCCATTAACGGGCATACCCCAAATGGATGGCCTCTGTTTGAATATATTGCTTCTTCAGCTTGTCAATGATATTCCAGCACACGTCATGTATGAAGGCCGCCAAAAAACAGGCTGAATTTTTAAGACAGCGTGTCGGGGCAGTTGTCTTTCTTCTTGTATCCCAATCACTCAGATAAGGAGTCACAACATTTCATACACCATTTTTAAACACAATTCCAACTCAAAACACTTCTGATAGAAGCATCATGTCAGCGTATATCGAACGTGATACACTCGTACCTCGAACGCAATACGCTTGTACTCCGAACGGAGTGCGACCGCACATCGAACGTGGTACGCTATAAAATAAGCTTAAAAAGGCAACCACGCATGCAAGATTTGCAGGGCATTAGCATTTATGGAATAAAGCATCTATCTGCAAATGATTAGCACATGAAACACCCATGACAAATCATTTGTCGTCAAATCAAATGAAAATAGCTATATATGAAAAAGATTTTGTTTTGGTCTGCTCTGATTTTTTCCCTGTGTTTTTACTCTTGCAGCGATGATAACGATTTTGTCCAAAGTGAGTTGATTGGGACGTGGTGTGAGACTTACAATGATCCGAACTTTGTAATGGAAGGTTCCGTGAAATACACCTTCAACAACAACAATACCTACACATGGATCGTTTACCATGCACTTTCGGATATGCAGACCCAGACAGGCACAGACATCTATACGCTTGATGCAGACCAGCGAAAACTCACTATCAGTTATACCACGGATAGCGGAACACATTCGACGACCTATGATATCATAAAGTTGAATTCCAAAGAACTATCCTTGCAGAGAGAGGGCACCACTTTCTCACGCGGGACACTGGGAAGCGACTACCGACATTTTGTCAAGTAGACTGGGAATGTCCCAACCTAAACCCGGATTAGGGTTGCCGGCACACCGCGAAAACCAGACCCTGATCGCTCATTTCAGGAAATCCATATAGCTACGCTGTCAAAAAATCAACTATTCATGGACGCACAGCTGTAACCAACTTTTAAAACAAAGTCTTCAGCACTTCAAACGACTTTAATTCCGGAAAGTTAGGGACATGCAACCTATAATAATACAGAATGATTTCGACACATCGGTTGCGCTCGGCCTGCGACATACGGAAAAGGTGCATGTTGTCGTAGTTCATGCGCATGAGCAGCCCGATGACAGAAGCCTCCTTTGGATTGAGGTAATCGCCATGGGGAGGACAAACAAGCGAGAAGCTGCCATCGCGGAGGTCGAACCACGCACCACGCACATCATTCGAGAGGTTCGGGAAAAAACCAATGAAGCGAGAAAGGTGCATCGTAAACACCAAATGGAAATTTGCAAACGCGTGCGACACGTTGTCGAGCCACTCCAAACTGCGCTCTATATAGTCGAACAGATGACTGTTTTGCTGTTCGCTGCGCGTGGCATAGGTAAGAAATTCTGATATAAAAAGTGTTATCGAAAGCTTGTAGGCATCAAAAGGCAACGAGCAATAGGGTTGCGAGATACGGATTTCGGCAAAGCGCTGCAACTTGCGGTTCGGCCGATAATCATACACAAGGTCGAGTAAGGTAAGCGGTTGAAAAAACTGTTTCTTTACTTTGCCCTTCCCCGTCTTGGGAATATAACAAATAAACGATACGCGTCCTTGCTCGCGGGTAAGCATATCCACAATCATCTGCGACTCACCGTATTTAAGTGCGTGAAGCACCAAAGCTCTGCTTTTTACTTCCATAGCAGGGCAAAAATACGAAAAGTCAGGCATTTAGAGCAAAAATATCGGGAAAAATTTGGCAGCATAAATAAAAAGTCTTACCTTTGCACCCGCTTAATCAAGCTCATTGGTCGGTTCATCTAGCGGTTAGGATTCAAGATTTTCATTCTTGCCACACGGGTTCGATTCCCGTACCGACTACAAGAAAAATAAAAAGCAGAATTTAAGATGGCAAATCACAAATCAGCAGAAAAGAGAATTCGTCAGACGAAGGTAAGGACTTTGCACAACAAATACTATGCAAAGACCATGCGTAACGCTGTGCGTAAGCTTCGTGCCACAACAGACAAGGACGAGGCTGTAAAAATGTTCCCGGCAGTTCAGAAGATGCTGGACAAATTGGCCAAGACCAATGTTATCCATGCAAACAAGGCTGCCAACCTGAAGTCAGGTCTGGCTCTTCATATCAAAAAGCTCGGATAAAGTTTCAGCTTCTTGCTGATAACAACATACAAGGTCGCATATCTTGAGGATATGCGGCCTTAAATCATTTATAGGAATTCGGCGCACGGGAGACGTCACATTAAAACCAATGACACGGACTGGCTTTGGCAATTTCAGCGAGTTTATGCCATGTTTTCATCAAAAAAGGTATCAACCCCTGCCAGATCATAAACCACATTGGTTGCGCTGATAATTATGGTGACATATGGCGACCTCCCTTATCAAAAATCCCATTGCCGACATACGTCCCAGCACAATTTTGGAAAGCCACAAAGAGATGGCTTCCCCGAATTTTACAACCATAAAGAAAGCTACAAAACGAACACTTTTTCGCAGTCAAAAAAATGCACTTTTTAAGCATTAAAGATTTCGGTATGTCGTGTTTTCTTAGTATCTTTGCAGTAAACTATTGAATTAAAAAAAATGGCAGAAAATCTCAAAAGAGAAGAGAACTATTCAGCCTCCAACATCCAGGTGCTGGAGGGTTTGGAAGCCGTGCGCAAACGCCCGGCCATGTATATTGGCGACATCAGCGAAAAGGGTCTCCACCATCTCATCAACGAGACCGTGGACAACTCGATTGATGAAGCAATGGCGGGCTACTGTGACCATATTGAGGTAACTATCAACGAAGACAATTCATGCACCGTAGAAGACAATGGGCGCGGTATTCCCGTGGACAAGCACGAGAAACTTCATAAGAGCGCCTTGGAAGTTGTGATGACTGTGCTCCATGCCGGTGGTAAGTTCGACAAGGGCTCCTATAAGGTCAGCGGCGGCTTGCACGGTGTGGGAGTGAGCTGTGTGAATGCTCTGTCCTCCCGCATGATCTCACAAGTTTTCCGCGATGGCAAAGCTTATCAACAAGAATACGAGAAAGGCAAGCCGCTCTATCCCGTAAAAATGATAGGCGATACCGACAAGCGAGGCACCCGTCAGCAGTTCTGGCCGGACCCAACGATATTCACCACCCAGGACTTCCAATGGAACATTGTTGCCCGACGCATGCGCGAGCTGGCTTATTTGAATGCTGGTATCAAGATTACACTGACCGACCTTCGCTCTAACGAAGACGGGAAAATACGCCAGGAAGTGTTCCATGCCAAGGATGGTCTCAAGGAATTCGTGCGCTACATAGACCGTCACCGCACCCACCTCTTCGATGATGTCATCTATCTGAAAACAGAGAAGCAAGGCCTTCCCATCGAGGTTGCTATCATGTATAACACCGACTACTCTGAAAACCTCCATTCATACGTCAACAATATCAACACCATTGAAGGAGGAACCCACGTAACCGGATTCCGTCAGGCACTCACTCGCGTGCTGAAGAACTATACCGATAACGACCCACAGATTGCAAAGCGAATAGAAAAAGCAAAGGTCGAAATTGCCGGAGAGGACTTCCGTGAGGGGCTCACAGCTGTGCTTTCTATCAAGGTAGCGGAGCCACAGTTTGAGGGACAAACCAAAACCAAGCTGGGCAACAGTGAGGTAACAGGTGCCGTGAACCAGGCCGTCGGTGAGGCTTTGACCAATTATTTGGAAGAACATCCAACCGAAGCCAGGCAAATATGCGAGAAAGTGATTCTTGCAGCAACTGCCCGCGTAGCTGCCCGCAAGGCGCGTGAGAGCGTTCAGCGCAAGAGCGTGATGACCGGAGGCGGACTGCCGGGTAAGTTGGCCGACTGTTCCAACAAAGACCCCAAACAATGCGAGATATTCTTAGTAGAGGGTGATTCGGCCGGTGGCTCTGCCAAACAGGGACGCGACCGCTACACCCAGGCCATCTTACCGTTGCGAGGCAAGATTCTGAATGTAGAGAAAGCACAGTGGCACCGTGTCTTCGAGGCCGAGTCTGTGATGAATATCATCCAAAGCATCGGCGTGCGCTTTGGCGTAGATGGTGAGGACGACCGAGAGGCTAACATCGATAAGTTGCGCTACGACAAGATTATAATCATGACCGACGCCGACGTCGATGGCTCTCACATCGACACGCTGATTATGACGCTTTTCTATCGTTTCATGCCGAAAGTCATCGAAAAGGGGCACCTTTACATCGCTACACCCCCACTCTACAAATGTACTTACAAGGGTAAAAACAGCGAATATTGTTACAATGAAGCACAACGATTGGCCTACTTCCAGAAGTATGCCAATGGCGAAGAGGACAACAAGAACATCCATACACAGCGTTACAAGGGTTTGGGAGAGATGAATCCCGAACAGCTTTGGGAAACCACCATGGATCCAGCCAATCGTCTACTGAAGCAAGTAACGATAGAAAATGCTGCCGATGCCGACGAGACTTTCTCAATGCTCATGGGTGATGACGTAGAGCCGCGACGCGAATTTATCGAAAACAACGCAGCATACGCCAACATCGACGCATAACAACGCGTTTTCAAAGAAGTCTTCTCCTGAGGTAAAGAAAGTTTAATAAATAACACATTAGCTTAGGGGAAGATTCTTCTTTTTATAAAGTTGCAGAACGATAAAGCCTTTCATGATTTATCCATACAGCCCCATGATGAAAAGATTATTGCTTTCTCAATTATGTTTTTTAGCCGCCACACTTGTCAATGCCCAGCAGCTGCCTATGAAACTATGGTATAATCAGCCCGGCAAAAGCCTTGAAGAGTCTCTTCTCATAGGCAATGGCAAGTTGGGAGCCATGGTTTACGGAGGCTCTACCGAAAACATTATTCACCTTAATGACATTACCTTTTGGAGCGGAAAACCGGTTGATCTCAACATCGACAAAGACGCACATCGTTGGATTCCGGAGATAAGGAAAGCGCTTTTCAACGAAGATTATCGTGCTGCCGACTCACTGCAACACTATGTACAAGGTAACAACTCCCAGTATTATCAACCCCTGGGAACACTCAAGATTACAGATTTAAACCCAGGCGAAGCTATCAACTACTATCGTCAGCTTAGCTTAGACAGCGCCTTTTGCAGCGACCGATATTCGCGCAACGGCGTAACCTACACCCGCGAATACTTTGCATCTCATCCGGATAAGGTCATCGCCATACGCCTGAAATCGTCTCAGCCCGGCATGCTGAATTGCAACATCATGCTCCAATCGCAGGTAAACCATGGGGTAAAGGTGTCCGACCGACAGATAACAATGACCGGCAACGCAGAAGGAGACCCTAAAGAGACCGTCCATTTCTGCTCTGTACTGCGCATCAAGAACGCTGGAGGAACCATCGAGAAAACCGATAGCAGTCTCATTGTCAAAGGAGCCACTAAAGCTGCATTGTATTTTGTGAACGAGACCAGCTTCAATGGGCACGATAAGCATCCGGTAAACGACGGGGCTGCCTATATAGAAAATGCGATGGACAACGCATGGCATATTGTCAACTTCAATTTCAACACCCTTCTTGAAAGGCATCTCCAAGACTATCAAGGCATCTTCAACCGTGTTAAATTTCATCTTCAAGGTTCGGCCTTCAACTCACAAGACCCCACCGACCAGATGCTTGCCAACTATGGAACAGGACGTCCACAGGACAAATATCTCGAGACTTTATACTTCCAATTTGGACGATATTTGCTCATATCAAGCTCTCGAACGCCTGGTGTTCCTGCCAATTTACAAGGACTTTGGAATGAGAAGAAACGCGCACCATGGCGAGGAAACTACACCATTAACATCAATTTAGAGGAGAACTACTGGCCCTGCGACGTCGCTAACATGCCAGAAATGTTTACTCCTTTGGCCACATTTGCACAAAACTTGGCTCAAACCGGAGCAAAAAACGCATACAACTATTATGGCATTAAGCGAGGATGGTGTTGCGGGCACAACTCCGACATCTGGGCCATGACCAATCCCGTGGGCGAGAAAAAGGAAAGCCCCACATGGAGCAACTGGAATATGGGCGGAGCATGGCTCATGCAAAACATATACGACCACTATCTCTACACGCAAGACTTTGATTACCTACAACACACCGCCTACCCTCTGATGAAAGGCGCAAGCGACTTTATGCTCGACTGGCTCGTACCAAATCCCAACAACCCCAGCGAACTTATCACCGCCCCCAGCACCTCTCCCGAAGCCTATTATATAACCCCTGACGGCTATAAGGGAGCCACAATGTATGGCGGAACAGCCGACCTCGCCATCATACGAGAGCTTCTGCAAAACACGTTGGAGGCTGCCAAAACACTGAAAAAAGACAAGGCCTACCGGGATACATTGCGTAAAACCATCGCCAAACTGCATCCCTACACCATCGGCAAGCAGGGTGACATCAACGAATGGTATTATGATTGGGATGATGAAGACATTTATCACCGTCACCAGAGCCATCTTATCGGTGTTTATCCCGGACACCAAATCACCCCCGAACAGACTCCCGCACTTGCCCAAGCCGCAGCAAGGAGCCTTGAACTAAAAGGCGAACGCACCACAGGGTGGAGCACAGGGTGGCGCATTAACATCTGGGCGCGCCTACATAACAGCAAGCAAGCTTACAACATATACCGCAAACTACTGAAGTATGTAGACCCAGCCGGCAAGGGGCATGGTGGCGGAGGCACCTATCCCAACCTGTTGGATGCCCACCCACCCTTCCAAATCGACGGAAACTTTGGCGGTACGGCTGGTGTTTGCGAGATGCTGATACAGAGCCACGACAATGTCATAGAATTGCTTCCGGCACTACCAACCCAGTGGAATTCCGGACAAATCAACGGCCTCAAGGCACGCGGGGGATACGAAATAAACCTTAGCTGGGAAGATGGCAAGGTTACCCAAGCCGAGATTATGAGCCAAAAGCAAGGGAAGGTTATTGTAAAATATAACGGCAAGACGAAAAAACTTAAGATTAAAAAAGGCAAGAAGCTGATTGTCCGATGAAACAAATTATCCTTATTTGTTGCATAATAACATGGGCATTCAGCTCATTTGCCCAAGAATTCAACACCCACTGGATATCCTATCCGGAGCCGGACAGCACCTCACATATATGGTTCCGCAAATGCTATCTGCAACAGGGCAGGCCACAAGAAGGGCACATCACCATAGCCTCTACCGGATATTACAAACTCTATATTAATGAATACAACGTCGGAACGGCCGTTTTTTATCCCTTCCGAGCACCTTATTCTGATGATGTTGTTGTGATGAGCTTCGATGTCACGCCATATCTCAGGAACGACACCAACGTTGTAGCTGTTATATATTCGCCAACATACCCACACGTCAACCCCAAGCAAGTTTCCATTATATACCATGGTCGGGGAAACGACGGACAGCCTTTCTCCTACACAAGCAATGCCGACTGGCTCTGCCGCAAGGCCAATTCCGCGCTCAATGGCCGTGGCGGAGAAACTATCGATGGCCGTTATCACAACCCCGACTGGCGTTCCACCAACTTCTATCAGGCGCTATGGCGCAATGTCCGAGAGCAGCGCACAGGGCAAGCATCACCCATAACGCTTTACAACCACTTCTATCCTGCATTAAAAATAAATCGGCGCAGGGGGTATCATTACTTTGACCTGCTCAGCGAGGGTGTTGAATATGAGTTTGGCGAGGGCATTCACGGTTGGCTTAGGCTAACACTCAGAAATGCGCGCAAAGGACAAACTATCCGATTCGGCAACTCTGAGTACATCTGTAATGGCAAGCTTGACGAGCAAGCCTGTCCCGTATTTAGCATATCCGACTACCGAAGAATCCATATCAGCGGCAGCAAATCCTTTCAAAGAGACCAGATTGTCGACATCGAGGCCATAGGGATAGCACCTGCCATCTTATCGGATTATTAAGAAAAATTATATTAAAAACCATGCTCCGCAATAACTTCAAGAGCACAACTACAACAGGTCTTGCTCTTGAAGTTGCTTTGCAATGCCACACAACTCGTCATACCATTTGGCTCCGAATCGTCGGATGAGTGGCTCTTTGAGAAATACATAGAGTGGCATGTCAAGCTCATGACCCTTGGCTACAGCACCGTCGCAAATTTCCCAGCGGTGATAATTAATAGCTATCGTACCATCGGCAAACCGCTTTTCACGAATAGGATAAAGCGCACAAGAAATGGGTTTACACCATTGGCTTCTCCCCTCACGACAGGCACACTCAAAGGCGCAAAGACAACAATTCCTGATAGTGCGACCATTACCCACATCATCTATATCCCGATAACACGTAAACACACAGTCTTTGCCGTTCACTATGGAAGTCACCATGTCGCCCTCAGCATCACTATAAGCCACTCCCTGCCTGTCTATCACGCTTTGTGCCGATGCCGACAGCTCGTCCCACACCTTGTCTAAGTTGTCTTCCATCAAACCTATCTCGTCGAGTTCGACAGGCGCTCCGGCATCTCCGATAATGCAGCATGCCCCCTTGCAGGTCTCCAAGTCGCAACAAAACTTCTCTGTAAAGATGTCTGGAGAAACCAACACGTTCCCCACTTGAATGATGTGTAATGCCACTTTTGTTTCGATTTGCCAAAGATTACCAAACAACAGGAACCTGCCCCATACGCTCCAAATACTCATTACACCGTGAGAACTGGTGCTGTCCGAACCATCCGCCACGGTTAGCCGACAGCGGCGAGGGGTGCACCGACTCCAACACCAAGTTGTGCTGCTGGTCTATCAGATATCGCTTGCTGCGTGCATAACCACCCCACAGCATATACACCAACCCCCGACGATGACTGCTCAAAGCCTTGATGGCAGCATCGGTAAAGGTGTCCCACCCAAATTTTTGATGACTGTTGGCTTGATGTGCCTGTACGGTGAGCGTGGCATTGAGTAGCAACACGCCCTGTTCAGCCCATCGGGTGAGGTCACCATTGGCAGGCATCGGCTTACCCAAATCGTCTTGAATCTCCTTGAAAATATTGAGCAACGACGGTGGCATGGCTATGCCCTCGGGCACCGAGAAACTCAATCCCATGGCCTGTCCTGGCGCATGATAGGGGTCCTGACCTATAATCACCACCTTCACCTTATCGAACGGGCAAAGATTGAAAGCGTTGAAGATAAGATTTCCAGGAGGATAACACGTTCCCTGCCTATATGCCTCGCGCACCTGTTGGGTGAGATTGGCAAAATAGGGTTTGTCAAATTCCTCGCCTAATTGCTGTTTCCAAGACGTCTCAATCTTTACGTTCATTTTTCTTTTTAGGATTAAATGAGTTATCATAAGGATTTTCAAGGGGCAGAACGCTGCCGCCCCCAATCCTTATCAATAGCTTTTACCTCCTCCTTTGGAGGCAGTTGGGGAATCCTCTATCAAATTCTCCCCCGTCATTTCAGCCGGCTGTTCCAATCCCATGATGTGCAGGATAGAAGGTGCCACGTCGGCCAATCGTCCGTCTTTCACCGTAGCCGAATTATTGTTCGTCACATAGATAAACGGCACTGGGTTAAGTGAGTGAGCCGTGTTTGGCGTGCCGTCCTCGTTGATAGCATTGTCGGCATTACCGTGGTCGGCTATGATGATAGCCTCGTAGTCGTTGGCCTTGGCAGCCTCTATCACGTCCCTCACACAGTGATCCACGGCCCACACCGCCTTGGCAATAGCATTATACACCCCCGTATGCCCCACCATGTCACCATTGGCAAAGTTCACCACGATGAAATCATACTTCTGCGTATTGATGGCCTCTACCAACTTATCTTTCACCTCGTAAGCACTCATCTCCGGTTTCAGGTCGTAAGTAGCCACCTTGGGCGAAGGCACGAGTATGCGATCCTCGCCTTCGAACGGAGCTTCCCGGCCACCATTGAAGAAGAACGTTACGTGAGCATATTTCTCTGTCTCGGCCGTATGGAGTTGTTTCAGCCCTTTCGACGACAAATATTCGCCGAGCGTGTTTTCCACATTTTCCTTCGGGAAGAGCACAGTGACATTCTTAAACGTGGCGTCGTATGGAGTCATCGTGAAGTAACGCAGGTCTTTCACGGTGTGCATACCCTCCTCTGGCATATCCTGCTGGGTGAGCACATACGTCAATTCCTTGGCCCGGTCGTTGCGGAAATTGATGAAGATAACCACGTCGCCTTCCTCGATAGTACCGTTTACGCCGGAATTGTGAATGGGCTTGATAAACTCATCGGTCACACCATCGGCATAACTTTCATTCACCGCCTGCACCATGTTGGCCGATTGCTTGCCCTTGCCTTCCACGACAAGGTCGTAAGCCTCCTTCACCCGTTCCCACCGCTTGTCGCGATCCATGGCATAAAAGCGGCCCACCACACTGGCTATGGCTGCTCCGTTGGCATCGCAGCACTCCTGAATCTGCTGAACAAAACCGGCACCACTCCTCGGGTCGGTGTCGCGGCCGTCCATAAAACAATGAACAAACACCTTGTCCAAGCCATATTGCTTGCCTATCTCAATGAGTTTGAGCAGATGGTCGAGGCTCGAATGCACGCCTCCGTCAGAGGTAAGCCCCATAAGATGAAGTTTCTTGCCGTTTTCCTTAGCATATGTATAGGCTTCCACAATGCCCTTGTTCTTCAAAATATCACCATTCTGACAGGCCTTGTTGATTTTCACCAAATCCTGATAAACCACACGACCCGCACCAATGTTGAGGTGTCCCACTTCAGAGTTTCCCATCTGACCATCGGGCAATCCCACATCCTCACCGCTGGCATTGAGCTGTGAATGTGCGCTGACAGCATTGAGATAATCGAGATAAGGCGTGGGTGTGTTGAATATCACGTCGCCCATACCATGCTTGCCGTTTCCCCATCCGTCGAGGATCATCAATAAAGCTTTCTTTGCCATAAGTCTTATATTTTTTAATTTTGCGTAAATTCGCTGTTCTGTTTATCACCACAAAGTTACCACCTTTTCGGCTCCTGACAAAATATGAAACTATAAATTGACTTAAAGAAAAGACTTTTTAAGCATGAAGACCAGCACGATAAACCAACTGTTGCCGGAACGAAACAAAAAAGACAATGCTCAACAAGCACACGCCCCGACGCTATGCACCACCTGCAACGCTGCACCACGATGATGAGCCGAGGAGGAAAAACATAGCAACAAGGTCGATTGTCTATGCTTTTGTTCCTAAAATGAGCGTCTTATGGTCTTGTCTATCGGCCGAAGAACGGACGTATATCAGCCGTGAGACGAGCGTATGTCGGACGTGAGACGAGCGTATGTCGGACGTGAGACGAGCGTACATCAGTCGGAATGCGCTGACAACAACGCCGAATTGCACTACATACAGCAACCCGAGCTACTGCCACGGGCTTGTGCCGGCCATGTCATCAGAGCGTTATTTGATATACTTCCTGCCATTCACGATATAAATGCCACGAGGCAAAGCATTCGGGTTGTTCCCCAAATACCGTCCGTCAAGGCTGTAGACACCAAGGCGATCACTTGGGCGGGACGCTGTTTTCACGTCTGAAATGCCCGAAACGACCGGCCTTATCACCATCACCTCGTCAAGGAAGAATCGCCTGTGTGGTGTGAAGGTGATGCATGCGCTACCGCTACCTACGATTTTCAACGCATATTCGGTCCATGCACCCTTGGTCATTGTGAGGATTACATCCGAATTTCCACTTTCCGCAAACTTCGCATCGTCGCCGTTGAGCGACAGCATCAGGCTTGTGCCATCGGCCGCGGCATCCCACCCCGCAGCCTTGAAAGTAAGTGTCAGCGTGTCGCCGGGAAGGCTGAACCATGGAGAAGTAACCATACCCGTTCCGGCAGCAGCTTTACCGAAGCGTGCACAGCGGTCTCCGCCGTATGCCTTGAGATAGTCCCAGCCCTTCAAATCGGTTTGGATAGCAGCTACAGCTATGCTGCCTTTGAACTTGTCGTCATTGCCTCCCGAACCCTGACACCGATCGAAAGTTTCGCGGAGCAATATCCTGTCGTTGTCAGCAGGTACCACGACATGGCCGGGCGACGACGCTTCAGAGGCATTATAGCAGAACGACATCGTTCCGTCGTCATTTTCCCTGATATCAAAAATACCAAACTTAGGACGTGTTTCACCATCACTGCCTACATTATACCATTTGGCAGCCGGCCGCGAGCTGCTCGTCAGGCTGTCGTTGCCGTGATACGGATAGGGGTCGGAAGACTCCGTTTTAATATCGTCGTCGTTGTCGGCATGGTAAATGGTGGCACGCTGATGACTGTTGGTGAGGCCTGAAGACGGGTCTTTTCCAGTAGCGTTCACGATATTGTTATCCCATATCTTCTCGTCGTAATCCACATGGATGATGAGCATGCCGTGGCCGGGCAGAGCCTCGTCGAACCCCACGGGCTGTCGGTTGTCGAGCACATAAAACTCCGTTTTCCTGGCAGGATTATAGACCACATAACTCCTGCCCATTTGGCTCGCGGGCTGCATGGCCGTTACCTCAACCGGAGTTTTCAGTTCGACGGGCATGCTCCAGCCCAAGGCCATCTTCTCATAACCGGTATAACCACTGGGCGTGCGCCCGTTGTCGTTGTAGCTCCCATAATCCATCAAGTCCCATGCCCCCATACCAAAGTTGGTGTTGCCAACGGTATCGTACATATCGGGCAAGCCCAGACAATGCGAAAACTCATGGCATATCGTGCCGATGCCTTCAAGTGTGTTGCCGGCCCCCATCTCGTTGGAGCAGGCATAAGTGTCTATCACAGTGCCATCGAGTTTCAAATTCGTGTTCTGATAATACGTGTGATAACTCAGATTATACATGTGTGGCCAGATGTAGTCATCGTTGTCGCTGTGGTCTGCCTGCCCGTAGCCCGCATAGACAACATACACCATATCGACCTCACCATCGCCGTCCCAGTCGTATTTGGAGAAATCCACCTCACCGTCCACCGCAACACAAGCATCGTGTATCATCTCGCCGACCATTTCTTCGTCGTTGCGGCCATAGTAAGCAAAGTAATGGGGCATGGTGACAGGACCGACAACATCGAAGCTGATGTCGAACTTTCCATGGCTCTGCGCATAGAAATAATCGTGCACACTGCCATTGAAACCATTCTCATGGTAATCTTTCGCGTTGAACAAATTGCTGTAATAATTGCGGGGATTCGGCATACTGAAGGTCTTGCCGCTAAAATCGACCACTATCACAAGCCCATGTTTGCTGCCATTCAGACGGTTGCTCCGCATCGCATTTCTATTGAGTGTCCGTGCGCGCATCTTCCTCATGCCTAATGCTCGTGTTGCCGGCGCAGCAGTCTGCTGTCGCAACGATTCCCGTGACACCTCACGATAGAGCTCCGTATGGGCGTCCTTCACATAGCATCGGCCGTCTAAGGCCTGCCAATAGAGCAGGGTCTCGTCGCCCCGCGCCTCCACTCTCACGCTGCTGCCATCGCTGAGCGTCACGGTCTGCCATTGTCCGCGACGCACCGGCGAAGCCATCACGGCAGATACCACACATATCAGGGTTGCCACGCAGAATAGTTTCTTCATCAATCAAAAATCAATTTTAAAGTTTATGATCAGTCTTTACGAAGGCAAAAATAATAGTTTTTCGCGGTTTCCACAAGGCAAAACACATCTTTTTCGCCAATTTTCATTGGGTCGGCTCACTCGTCGTCTGTATCTCAAAACGCTTGTCCCCCTCTGCCCATACCCTGAAAATAAAATACGAATCTCTGCATGTCGATATGGAAATAATTGCGTAAACTGCGCTTCGTATGATATGAAGCGTATAATATGAAGCCATTGACAAACATCTTTTGTCAACCCTAAGCAGCACCCGACAATCCCTCCACGTTGTGGAAAAGAAACCGTTTCTCTATAGCCTACACTGTGTACGACCGCTTTCTTTGCCATGGCTGAGAAACCGGACATAGGACCATAACGAACTGCAATAAAAACAACCAGCTCTGCTTAGTCATAAAAGTTACGTGAGAACAAATTGCTTTCACGTACTCTTTCCAGATTTATTCCTACTATACACATAGCAAAAGCCGCACCCATGCTTTGCTATTGGTGCGGCCTTAGATATATTGGTGAAATTGTTCTCAGATCATTCTTCCGAAGGCAGTTCGATTACCTCGTTAGCCCAACCAAATGACCCTACCGATACAATAAACTCCAATGGAAGTGTAATAACATTGCCTTCTCGGGTAATATCGTGTCCTTCCAAATCATTATTGCGAACATATACATCACCGTAACTTGAATGTACATAAGAGGACTTGACATCTTCGATTTCCTTAGCCAAATGCTGACCGTCTTCAGTCAACTGGAATGTCAGAGCCTCTCCCTCTTCCTTAGTAAACTCGAAATAAGGATCTTCGATGCGGTAAATCATAGCTTCCTTAGCCTTATATATCTCAGCGGATACTGTTCCACCAAAGAACTCCGACGTGATGGAAGCGTTACCCAACAACTGCCATGTGTAGTCACGCAACACGTTTACCGAAATCGTGTCATGGCCGTAAGTAGAAGTATGGTCATCCTTAACGTAGATCTTAACTTCTTCTGACGTTCCAATCTCCATATCAAAAGACACGGAAACCTCAGTATTTTTCTGTCCGGCAGGGATGGTAACCGAAGCCGGCACATTAAACTTGCTGTTGTTACAGTCAAGATGAACTGTTGCCTGAGCCGTCGCATCAGTACGTCCAACCTTGATGGTCAACGTCTGAGTCATGTCGGGAAGGAACTTATAGTCGTATGTGTCCGAATAAATATATGCTCCCGGATCTTGTGCACCGGGTGCAAAATCATCGTCATCGGAACAAGATGTGAAGCCGAGACAAAGGGCACACACCATGAAAATATATTTACTAAAATTTTTCATTGCTTTCATTGTTTTTGATATGACTACTACTAATCGGTAACGCCATCACGTAAATTTGCATTCTGGCCCGGAACAGGCTGTGTGCCTCCCGTATTGTCGATGATTCCGAGGTTGTTGTCTTTTTCATCCTGTGGGAATCGTAGATTCAACCAGCCATCATCTGCAGCGATGTTGAATTGGTGGGCATCAGGAAAATTGCTGGTACCCTTACCATGGAAACGCACGATGTTCTTGCCCAAACGCTTAGCATCGGCTGTAAAGAAGCCTTCGCCCCAAAGTTCCACACGGCGCTGGAACCAAATTTCATCAAGAAGCGTCCGTCCGGTAGCAGAAATATTGTAGGAAGGATCACGGTAAGTCTTTACAAAATTAGTAAGCACCTCCTTGGCACGGCTCTCGTTGCCGCTTCTTGCCAATCCCTCTGCCTGGATAAGTATCATCTCCTCCACTCGCATCAAGGGCCAGTCGTTGTTGTTAAGCGAACTTCCCACACCCGACTTCTGACCAAACTTAATGTTGGTATAAGGCAAAAACTTAACCTTTACATCTTCAATAACGTAGTCGGCAATTTCATCCCCCACAACATCATCCCATGAGAGATTAGCCCAGTTAGGAGAGTGCTTATCCTCGTTCAGCCACCAGCCCTTACGAACATCGTTAGCCGAAATCTTGTCGTAAAGCAGCTTATTTATAACTGGAACATTGCCTGTTGCCGGAGCATAGCCGTCACCACTAAAGGCAGAAAGCCAAGAAGAAGATGTGGCATAGCCGAAATCGGTCACCTGAGCATCCGTAATGTCAACACCCCATATCCAATTGCTTTCGGTGATATCATAGAAAGTCGGAACACTCACCTGAGCACGAGATGCCGGTTTATAGCCATTCATAGCCTTCTCGGCATCAGCTGCAGCCTCTGCATATCTACCCATAGCCAGATTTGCACGGGCGCGAAGACCATAGGCTACATTCTGATCGATGTATGCCTTGTCACTACGTTTGGCACCCTCCAATTTCTCAACAGCATAATTAAGATCTGACATGACTGCCTCATATACCTTTTCCAAAGTGGCTCGGGGGTTATTGGTCATATCCACAGAGTCGCTCAAGACAGGAATACAAAGATCATTCTTGTGCTTTTCATAATCACCGAATGCATAATAAGGAGCCAAAGCCATATAGTCGAATGCACGAATGGCACGTGCCTGAGCAATTTTATTAATGGCCTCCTTGTCAGTCGTGTTGGCGTCGTACGATGAAATGATCTGGTTGGCTACACCAATCTGACGATACGGCAGCGTGTAGCGGGCATACGGGTTTGCATAGTTGGCATTGCGTGAAGACAACTCACAAGCCGTGCTAAACCAGTTGTACCCATTATCGGCCATGCCTAAGTCGGCACCTTCAGCATCCTGGGAAAGGGCTGCAGAAATAAATCCAAAGTCGTCGGCACGCCCCTGCACAAGCCCAAAAACTGCTGCCGGAGGAGCCATCATGGAGAACATTCCGGAGAACGTTGCGTCTATACGGGCAGGGATAGCCTCGTTGGTCTCACGTACCTGCTCCTCTGTAAGAACTCCTCCTTCGGGCGTCTGGTCATCAATATCAGAGCAAGACGCCACGATGAAAGCACTCATCAATATAATGGAAATCTTATGTAATTTCATGTTTGTCTATATTTAATATTGGAATTAGAATGTCAGCGTAAGACCTGCTGTGATTGAGCGCATGGCAGAATAGCCACCGGATGCACGACCTGCTCCACCGGTCATAGAACCCAAACCGCCGTTGAAACGTGGGTCGAGACCCTTGCGCTTGGTAAGCAAGAAGAGGTTCTCACCTGCCACATACACACGCAGATTATTCAAGGCTGCCTTGCGGACGAGAGATTTGGGCAATGTGTAGCCCAATGTCAGGTTGTTCAGACAGAGATAGTTTGAGCTGGTGAGGAAACGATCCTGAGGAGACTGAGAGCCAAAACCGGCATCGTCTACGGCAGCACTGCTCAGACGGGGAATATCAGACCCCTTGTTGGTTTCACTCCAAGCCTTGAGCAAATCTTTGTGCATAGCATTTCCGGCGCTTCCACCATTGTGCATCAATGTTTGATAAGTACCGTCGTAAATTTTTCCGCCCAACTGATAAGAGAACTGCGCGCTGAGGTCGAAACCATATCCACGAAGTGTAGTTCCGAAGCCACCATATACATCAGGCAGCGTAGACCCACAGTCGTACTTGTCTGCCTCTGTAAGGTCTGTAGTAGTTACAGTCTCAGTATGGTCATAGCCTTCAGCCGTCTTCGATTCTACTTCCTCACCATTGGCATCCATGAAAGCATCACGATACCACATAGCTTGTCCCTCATCGTTCACGCCAGCATACTTATAAAGATATGCCTCATATACGGAGCCACCTACCTTATAGATATTATAGCTTTGTTTCAAGCCACCCTCGTCAATGCTCGGGTCGAGTTTAGTGATCTCGTTGTGAACAAAAGACGCATTCGCATTGAGTGACCACTCGATTTCTGCAGTCCTGATGGGAGTTCCTTCAAGTGTTATCTCAAAGCCCCTGTTCACCACATTACCAATATTGGCATAATAGTCGGCCACAGAGAGACCTGAAGACAATGGAACGGTCTTCGGCCACAAGAGGTCTATGGTCTTCTGATGGAAATATTCCATCGTACCACTGATACGGTTTTTTAAGAATGCAAAGTCTACACCGAAGTTCCAGTCCCTGTGGGTTTCCCAAGTAAGCTCATCATTACCCTTTGAATCCATAGTGATGGAATAAGAACCCGTTTCCTCATTGTAAGAAGTGGTGAACTGGTCGGCGTATGGATACCAATTGCCTGTCAGGTTGTCGTTACCCACAGCACCGTAGCTCAACTTCAACTTTAGCAAATCAATCCATGTGTATTCTTTCATGAACTCTTCATTGTTAAGCTGCCATCCCAAACCGAAGGAGCCAAAAGTACCCCAACGGTGGCCGGGAGCAAACTTAGAAGAAGCATCACGACGAATAGAAGCATTAACAAAATATTTATTCTGATAGTCATACATCACACGACCCAAATAACCCTCAGTCATATAATTGTCGGTGTACGACTCCAAAGTCATCTTTGACTTGCCTTTTGCATTATCAAGTTCTCCAATGAACGGGTCGAAGAGATGATCGTTGTTGCCGTAGAAACGCTGGAACTTATACTTATACTGCTCATAACCTGCAAGCACATTGAGGTGGTGTTCACCCCAACTCCAATCATAAGTAGCGGTATAACGCTGGTTAACGGTAAACCAACGACGATGACGCACCTCAGCAATACCATCAACACTACTGCCGCTGGCAAATCTGCTGTAAAGCCCATTGAAACGCTCATTCATTGAGGTAGCCGAAAGGTTTGCTTCCAAATCCAAGCCCTCAATGGGAGTTACGATGGCTGCCCATTGGCCGGAGAAGTTGTCGCGAAAACTATGCTGGCGGTTATATTCATTATCACGGACAGCGTTTCCGGTAATAGAAGGACGGTTAAAGTTGGTCTGATTAGAATCATAAATCCGTCGACCACTCTCCATCTTAATACTGCCATCTGCATTGCGAACATACAAAGGATAGATAGCACCTATCATATTGGTGATATAGAAAAGGTTGCCTGACGATCCCCAAGTGTTCACATCAAACGAAGGAGACTCACTATCGGTGTGTGTAAAGCTCATGTTGGTCAACAATTTCAACCAATTCTTGGCCTGATAGTCCACGTTGGTACGTGCTGTGTAGCGCTTGTAACTGGAGTTATTTACTACACCGCCATCATCAAGGTAGCCGCCACTGGCAAAATAGTTGAGCTTGCCGGTAGATCCGGTAACATTGATATTATACTCCTGACGGAACGAATTGTGGAACGTCTCGTCATACCAGTCATCGGGCGTATAATAGTATTGTCCATCACTATATCCCAATTTGGCATTAGGGTTGAGCTTGAAGTTGCGACCAATGAGATTCTCGCCCTCAGGAACAGTGTAGACCTGATAGCCCAAACCACCATTATCCTTGTTGTAGAGATTGTTGTTAGCCCAAGTATAGGCCTCCAAAGGAGATGCCCCATGATAATACTTGGAGTTGTACATGGCTAAGAATTGTGCCTCATAATATTCGCCGGGATCGGTAATTACATCATACTGAGGCACCAAACGAGAGTTAGATCCCCATTTGGCATCTACCGTAACAACTGCATCCTGACCGGAACGACCTTTCTTGGTAGTGATAATCACCACTCCATTTGCACCACGTGCACCATAAATGGCACTGGCAGAAGCGTCTTTCTGAATGGAGATGCTCTCAATGTCATTGGGGTTTATATTGGCTATAGTACCTTCATAGGGGGCACCATCCACAATATAAAGAGGTTCAGACGAGGCATAAACCGACCCCACACCACGTAGGCGAAGCGTAGGCGAAGCCCCGGGCTCGCCAGATGTGCT
>CAYVGR010000017.1:0-16437 GCA_964450065.1 uncultured Prevotella sp.
AAATTGAACTGGATTAGGTCCGCTTGTTGATGTTAAATCTTTTAATCTAACAACATCTGTTGGATTTACTGGTGCTTTCTCAACTTGCAATGAGTTTAATATGGTTGCAGATTCATTAAATGTTCCACCTTCTTGTGAAAAAAAACTTATAATATCTTCAATTGAATATAATGTTCCATAACCTCAACCAGTATTCTCTATTTCTAATCTGATTAGATTTATATTATCAAATATAGGCGTGGTGCCAGAAATGTTTGGTAAACTAGTATGTTCTCTACCTAGTGTTAGATATCTAAGACTAGGGGTATTCCCAAATAATCTATATGGAGGACCTTCAAGACCTCCGCCGAGATTTAATCTCGGAATGTATGCTCTTACTATTGATGAGCTTGCTAAAGCAAATTGTCCTGCTGTATTTAATAATGGAGCTATTACATCTGTAATTCCACTTCCAGAAAATGCGCTAGATTTTATGGTTCTTATTTTACTAAAATCGAAAGTTTTTAATCCAGGTGTATTTGAAAAAGCGTATGCTTCTATATGCATTCTTTCAGATTTAAATGTTTTCAAATTAACACAGTTTAAAAACATTGAGTTAGGAATAGTGTTATAATATGTCACACCGCTATCGCTTATAGGTTTTGAGTAGTCTATAAATGATTCTAGACTTTCAAGTCCACTAAATATATCTCCGATCATTTCTAACCGACTATTATAATGTGAGTCCCTAGGTGCGATAGTTACTTTTCTCAAAGTCTGCGTAGCGGACCTTCTACCTATTGGAAAATCAGTATCTATCTGTCTTACCCAACCTCCTATATTTATCTCAGTCATTAGGTAGTCGAAAAATTCTTCTTGATCACTAGGTGCCTCTATTATTTTATATGAAAAAGGCGCATCTATATGAATTATTTTCGAGTCAGAATCTTTATAAGTATGTATAAAGTAGTACCTTTCATTAGGTGCAAGTATATGAGTATCTTCTGTACCATCTCCTCAATACACCGTTGCTGATGCGTTGTAAGTAGCAAGATTCTGTATTCCGATACTTCCTGGATATGTTGCTCCGTTTATTTTAATACGTGTATAGAAATCAGAAAATAATCTTGAGCCGGTTTCTATGTCTTGCCATTCAAAGTCTAAATCATTGTCTGATTTCTTAACTAATACTTGATCAGTTTCTCCACCTTTCATTGCTTCTTTATTAATGTAATTAGTGCTCACTCAACTTTGTTTAGCGTATTCTGTTAAGTCTACTTTATCATTCTGCAATGTGCTTAAATCTTCTATGCTATTAACTGGTAATGCGCTTACCCAGAAATCTCTTTCATCCATAGCAATAATATAAATATTATTACCTATTTTTAAATCATCTGGTGTTATTCCATCTGGTCTTATGTAAGTTCCATTTAACCAGTTCTCTAACTGCTGTTCGGTGTCAAAAGCGTATGATATCTTAGCATCATCTACTCTTTGTTCTAGTATATTTAGTCTAGAGCTGTTTACTCATTTATCTCCATTATACTCTAATATTTCCCCATTTAATAGTGCCAATAATTCCACATCTGCTAAATCTGGTAATGCTTTAACTATACCCATTTGTTGTTCTAGATCTCGTTTTATATCTTCTGATAGAGAGCCAATAAAAGAATCCAATAGTTTTGCTTCTATTGTCATTTCTTCATTATCTATTGTTATTTGTATTGTATCTGAATCTACCGCTGTATATTTTATAACTCTAGTAGGTTTATTTAATTCTCCATATAATGCCATCTTACTCCTCCTACTACGTTAAAAACTGTATTCATCTTTTAGTGAATAAAGTCTCCGGTCTATTACCTTCACTCTCTCTAAATATCTTCATAACGAAGTAATATTTTTCTTCTTCTAAGTCTTGTGTATCTTCTGGTTTCAATGTAACTATAATATCGCCATCTTTATTTACTGCTTCATGTGTAATAGTTATTTTACGTACGTATTGTGAATCTTTTTCCCATAATCTATATATGTACATTTCTACGTAATCTTCTTCCGATAATATGTATTTTTCTCAATTATATTTATCTCCATCTTTTATTGTTAAAGGGATATCTACTATATCTCCTCTTGACATCGATATATTACCTTGTGCATCTATATTTATCATATCTTCACTACCTTGCTTCTATTTCAATTGACGTATCTTTAGGTTTTCTATATCTTAATACATCTGTTCTTAATAAGCTATATATGTTTTTCTTATCATAGCTTATTTTAAATACTTCTGTATCTTTATGATATGGTTTTTTATAATTCTTAATAAACTTAATAGCTTTTTTTATTTCTTTTTTTATCCACTTCTTGCTTACTATTATCTCGTTATCTATTCCTATAAACTTGTCATCTATCTCTCCATTATCTATTGTAGGTATAACAGCTATTATATCTACTTTTATTAATGGGTTTGTTAATTCTCTATTTGTTAATATTATTATATCTGTTGGGTCTTTATCATCTGCTAACGTTTTAGGTATAAATCCATAATAGAATGGATAGTTTAGTTTTATTTTTCTAACCATTGTAGCGGTTCTGCCGTCCTCATTAACTTCTCATTTTTCGTTTGAACCTTTTGGTATCTCTACTATAGATGTTATAGCTGTAAGTTCTTTTGTTATATTATTCTTTAAATCATGTATGTAATTCATTTTAAGTTTTCCTATATATATGGTAAGTATTCTATCTTCTTATCTTCTAGTTTATGTTTTGTTAAGTTAATTATCATCATTTGCTCTATCATAAATATAGCCGGTATTTCCGGTGTTATCTCATCATTCATGAATTCTATTACTATATTTAATTCTCTTTTATCACCTATGAAATATATATCTTTATCTGTAATACCTTTTCCAGTCTCTAATTCATGCTCTTTATCATTTAATCTTATCTTTAATTTAGAGTAAGCATTATTAGATCCATATTTGATTCTTATTAAGTATTTATCTTCTGTATTTATATTTAATTTGGTTCTTATTATCCCCTTATCAAATATAACTGCATCTATATTTCCATTTATTAGTATATTATCCGGCTTTTCTAATCCTCAATTGTTTTTAGTTTGGTCTTTATATATTTCGTTATAGAAGGTTAATGATTTTTTATATTTTATTTCTTTATCTAATTTACTCTTTAATCAAGTTCTTCTTTTTATATCATCTAAATTTACTAATATAGGTTCTGTTATTATAGCTTTATTAGATTCTGTATTTGACTTTATTATTATGTATAATTCTATATCTATGTCTTCTTCTATATCAAATATAGTTGAGACTGTATTATTAGATACAAAAGGAGTTGTATAGTTCATATACAACTCTTTCTCTCTTTTATAACCTATTATTATTTCTCTCGCGAACTTTTTTAATTGTACATTCGCTCTAAAATAGTATCTCCCTTTTTTGGCTCTAAAAGATTGATGTATCCCATATAATCTTTCTTTCGATTCTATTTTTAGGTTATTTTTAACAACTTCATATTTTGATACGTTATCTAATACTCATGTTCTATTATCAATATTTTTAAATGTTGAGTCTATTAGTATATTATTTATTTTCAAAATACGTCTCACTTTGTTATTTAATGTCTTCTTTCTCTTCTACTTTATCTAAATGTTTGTTATCTTGTTCTTTTTTAACTTTTGACGGTTTGTTAAGTTCTTCCATTTCAGTGTCTTCTTTAGATAAGTCTTCTAAACTTTCTTCTTTAGTTGGTTTTTGTTCTTCTAGTAATATCTTTTTCTCTGGCTTGCTCTCAAGCGTACTCTCTTTGTTCTCTTCTTTTGTTTCTTCATCTAACGTTGTTGACTTGTTTTCTTTTTTAGTTTTTTCTTTAAGTAATCTCTCTTGTAATCGCTTTACCTTTAAATCATTTCTATACTTAACTATTTCCATTTTAGCTTCTATTACTCTTTGTTTATCTTCTGATTTCTTAGTAATAAATTCTTTATGTGTCCATACTTTAGTATTAACTGCTGTTTTAAATGTTTTTAAAATTACTTGTAAATGTTTAAATAATTCTATTGCTCCTAAAACTACTGCATATATAACTACTAAGCATGCTATTGTAATTAATGCTATTTCATATCCATTCATATTAATTTTCCTTTAAATATCGATCTAATTGATCTTTATATATCTCTTTTACTCTATTCATCCAATAATCATATAACTCTCTAGTTTTATAATCTATATAATGTTGTCTACCTTGTATGTTTCCTAATTCATCTGCTGTATCGAAGAATTCTTTTTTGGTTGCATAATTCACGCAGACATTATGCGGCGTACTTGTTCCGAATTCATGCCCCCTACTATACTTTCTACTAGCTGGGTATATTCTACCTGTCCTATTATCTACTATTAAAGAATAATCTCCTTTAAAGTAGCATGGTATCTCTAAATTAGCATTTTTATCTATTAGCTCTGGTGCTAGTTTTGCTATCTCTTTTTGTTTGTTTCTAAATGATTGCTCAAAAGCGTTATATTCCTCTTGAGTATCTTTTATAACTAGATCTTCTAGCTCATTTACATTTGATTTATTTAAATAGCTAGCTATCTTAACTATCTCATCCTGCGTTAAGAATATTCTACTATTTGTGATTATTGGTTTTTCTGTTGTACGTTTTAAAAAGAATTGCTTTCTTCCTCTAATAAGGAACCATGTTTTATCTATCATTTTATCTTTCCTATTTTTATTTATTGAGATGAGCTTCCAGAGCTTGCAGCTCCGCTATCTCCTCCGGCACTTAATTGACTTGTACCACTTCCAATCTGTCCTGAATTAGTTGGACTAGTAGATTGACTTCCATCATGTCCATAATTCTTGTATGATTGCTTGCTATATAAATTACTTGCAATATTTTTTTCTGATGCGTTTGGTGCTCTATCTTTTCGTCTAGCTAAAGTTTTAGCTCTTAACTCTTTCAACTCTTCTTCTGTGAATTTAACCTCATATGCATCTTCTATTACTACTTTCATATTTTATACCTTTTCTATAATTTCTTCTATCTTCTCTATTTTAACTATTTCTGGCATAAATGTTTTACTATATAGATCTATATTAAATTGCTGTACTGAGAAATGTGTCATTACTAATAAAACTACCGATATTAACGCTCCATTTATTAATCCTAATAATGCTGCTAATATTCTACTTGTTCTTGCTTTTTGGCCTCTGAAATAATTTTTCCTTTCTAACCTATATGCTTTTCTATCTACTATTATTTCTCTATTCTTAGCTCTCATATCTCTCACAGCTTTATTTCTAGACTGCTTTACTTCTGTTCTTACATGTCTTTTTAATCTTCTTTTATATCTAGCATTTCTATTTGTAACTAATATTATGCTTATTATTATATTCAATAATATAAATACCAATGATGATATAAAGAATGTTAAATCGTATGTATATACTATATATGAACTTATCAATCTTCCTAATACTAAGCTAAGAGCTATGTTCCCTATATTTGTAAATAACTTAACGCTTGTTTTTGTTGCTCTGTCTTCTATTCCTATTAATAAACTTACTAGCATTATTAATAGAGATAATCCATAAATTATATATGTTTCCATTTATTATTCTCCTAAGTTAGCAGTTCTATGTATATCTCGTAAAACGGTGCTGATACAACTGCTACATAAATTAATCCTATCATTATACCTATCATTATTGTTAATACTAGTTTACTTATTCTATTTCTTGTTTTAACTTCTTTTTTCTTTACTGCTACGACATCTGTTGCTTTTCCTAATCCACTTAATAATACATATAGGAATACTCCTAACTTATTAAGTATTAAGAATAATAACACTGTTACTATAGCTGATGTGTTTTTGAAAAATAATACTGTGCTTATAGTATCTAAAAACTTGCTTGATTGTAAAAATGGTAAAAAGTTAAATACTGTACTACTTGCATTTATAGTTATTACATCTCCTATATTGAAAGTATGTAATAAGCTAGATATAGCTATTGAGCCAATTAAAGCTCCTATCACTATTACTAATTTGAATGAACTATCTCTTAATCCTCTATGTAAGCTTTTAAATACTTGATAGATTAAGAGAGCTATCATTATATAATTAAATCAATTCATAATTAATTACCTGTTTATTCCCTTTTTTGTTCTAACTAAAAGCTACTTCACTGATATTTAAATCTATTGAAACTGCTAATGGTTCATCCTTTCCTGCTTCTAAGTATCCGTAGTCTTGACTTGTTGCTGATACTATTCTATATTTTATATCTTTCGGTAAATTAGTAAATCTTGTAAATGTTCCTATTTGATTATTTCTAATATCAAATTTCAATGCATGTCTTTCTATTGGAAGTATAATTGCTTTTTCTTCTGAATCTACTGCCCCTGAATCTATACCTAGCTCAATTACTATCTCTGTTATTTTATCATTAGCTAAATATTTATTCTCTAATTTTACCTCTACCTGTTCACCATCTATAAAATCAAGTACATATAATATAGGTTCTTTCTGTACTAACGCCCATATTGTCGTATCTGTAGTCACTTGTAGATTTTTATATTGGTTATTTATATCTTTTATTCTTGCTTGTTTTAAATTACTTTTAGATAAATCTATTTTGGTATTATCTTTATATAAAGCATACTCTGCTCTAAGTGTTCCAGATGCTTCTCCAAACCCTGCTGGTACCTTTCCTGTTCTACCAGTTGCTACTAATCTATATCCTGTGCCTTGAGGCACTTCTGTATTTGTTATAGTTGGAAAAGACTCGATATCTTTTACAGCTATTAAGAAACCACTATGTTCTGTTAGAGTTAAATCATTTCACTTATCTTCTATAACTATGTCTTCTTTTAATACTCTTACTGCCATCTAAACTCTCCTTATAACTTGAACTTTGTTCTGTTATCTAAATCTATCACTAACTCTTCTAATGTAATATCATTATCGAATTTCTTTCTATATATTGTTTTAGTTGAAGGCTCTTCTACTATATTTACTATTATAGAGTACGGTTTATAATCCTCAATTATATTTATTATAATAAATTCATTCTTGATTGCGAACCTATAAGTCCCTTTATATAATAATAATTTTTTATTATATCCATCTTTTAAAGATTCTTTAAATAGTTTTATTGCTTTTCTAAATCTTTTTTCTGTAAATATCTTCTCTATTTGATTCTGATATTTAAATATTAGATACAGATCGATTAATATTATATTGATTATGATTATATAGTCTATTAATCCTAAACTTAGAGCAGGTAGTAAATCTGCTAAAAATATTGTTGTTGCTATCCCTACTGTTCTAAACACTATTACTATTAATGTAAAGTATCTATATGACATTTTTGTCATACCAGCTACTACGCATAATGCATCGTCTGGAAACATTGGAAATAAGAACATTAAAGGTAAGAACGTTTTAGATTTTTTATCCACTAAAGCTTGTGCTTTCTTAACTGCTTCTTCCCCAACTATCTTTATAGCTGCTTTCTCCCCAAACTTATCTCCTATAAAGAATAAGAATAAACTTATCATTAAAACTGATGAAGCTGATATTAGTAATCCTACTCATGGTCCATTAAATACTATCGAACCTACTATAAATGCGAAAGTTGTTCCTGGTATGAAAGATAGAAATATACCAGATATTGTCATTATTATTGTATAGACTATCGGGCCTCATACTCCGCTTCTATCTACAATCTCTCTTACTAATGCCATAAAACTATCCATAGATGTTATATTATTAGATTTAATAAATAGTACAACTCCCACAATAGCTGCTAATATTATTAAAGTACTTATTATTATTTTTAATATTTTACTTTTATTCATTTTTATTGTTCTTGCCTCATATACTTCTTGCTCTATCTCTAATGTATCTTTGTTACCAGTAATATAGTAACTTAATTGCTTACTACTTATATGTAATTATATTAGTTACTTTTACTCTAATGTAACTTCTTCTATTATTTGAGAGGCGTTTATAAGTGTTCCTCTATAAAATGTAAATGCAATAGCTAATGTGAATTCACCTATTTCAACTCAATTAAATAATTTATTGTGTTTGAATTTACTTGTAGATATCTCTTCTATTTTCTTTATCGCTTTTTTATCTTTTGTTTGATTATAATAATCTGTTAGCTCTTTTAAATTATCTATTGCATTTATCATTATTTATCCTTTACTCTTCGAAACCATCATCCCTTACAACTATCACTTCTGGGCCATCTTCTCTTTCGTTTATTTTATTCACTAATGTTCTCATAACTGTATTTAATTCTTCATCTTCTTGATCACTAAATACATGTTTAAATACATATATTCTTGACCATGTTGTCCAGTCTGTTTCTAATACTGCTTCAGTGTCAAATATATCTGTAAACCTTTCGTCATCCATCATAGCTATTAATTTTTGCTTATCTGATGATCTCAATGTAGCTAATGGAATATGCTTACCTGAATTCGCCATAACAAATTCTAGCTCTATATCATCATTAATCATTTCTTCCACTAACTTAATTAGATTAGATATAACTGTTTCGGTTTCAACTTCTAGTTTAAGTTCTACTTCTCCTAGATCTTCTTCCTCTTCTAACTTATCTTTTATCTCTTTATCTTCATCATCTAATTTATCTTCTTCTGTCTCCGGTTCGAACTTATCTAATTTATCTAATTGCTCTGTTATATCTTCTTTGAAAGGGATCTCTAAGAAGAATCTTCCTCTGCTTTCTTTTACTTCGTAATCTGTTCCTAATTCATCTAAGAATTTTCTAGCTGGAGTTAAATTCTTTTCATTCTTTTGAGATATATATATTCCATTCCCTTGCGGTATTGAGAATATTCTATATCCTATATCGTCTAGTTTATTATATATCTCATCGTAGTTAGATAGAGGTGCTATTTCTTCTAGGCTTTCTTCTATTTCTTGATCTATGTCCTCTTTCAAGGATTTTCTACCTTTACGCTTATAGCTCTCG
Organism: uncultured Prevotella sp.; assembly: GCA_964450065.1. Taxonomy (GTDB): domain Bacteria; phylum Bacteroidota; class Bacteroidia; order Bacteroidales; family Bacteroidaceae; genus Prevotella. The sequence continues at coordinate 9,001 of CAYVGR010000017.1, forward strand.
TTTAAGGCATCTTCCCAACCATGTACATAGTAATCATAGTATTTACTATAAGGCAAATCTGCTGCGTCCATCATATCATCTAAGTCATTTCCTAAATAACCATGCTCTGCTTTAAATTCATCTAATGTGTATACACCCTCATTTTGATACGCACCTACAATAAAGTAAGTCATATCGGTTAATATATCTGCCGGCATTTCTATAGCACTATTATCTTTTAGTCAACTTCTTACATACTCTTCAAAGCTTTCACTTTCACCAATTATTTTCTTATCGCTTTCTTCTAAGCTTTCGTCTGCTTCCATATCTTTTCTTATCTTATCAAATACATCTTCATTAAGTTCTAGCATTTGCTTTTCATAGTCTTCTATTTCTTCAATAGTTATAAAGTCAGGTTTGTCTTTTTCTTCTAGTCCATTATGTACTCCTTTCATTATATTGATATGTGATTCTACATTTCTTGCTCATAGGTGTTTTTCATTTCTATTTCCATTTCCTAAGAAATATTTAATATCTGATAATAATCTTCCTACCATTTGTTGAGCGAATGATGGTCCTTTACTTAATATCTCTTCTATATGCTCTTCATCTGTTTTAGCTTTGTAAGTATTAATTGAAGTCTCTTCATATAGATCATCACCCTCATCGTCAAAGTATCCATTTATATATACTTCTCCAGTTGTTAGATTTCTCATTTCAATTATAAAGTCTGCACCATCACCGTTATTTTGTTCTAACATCTCAATTATATCCTTAACTAGAAGCTCTTTTCCGGTTTCTTCTTCCTCTTCTTGTATATAATCAGAGTCTATCCACGCATTTAATTTGTCTAGTAAATTTAATAATGCTTCTTTTTCGGTTTTGCCTTTTCCTCTGCGTCTTGCATATCCCCCACTTTCGTATCTTTCATACTTATGGTAAAATGCTTCTATTACTATCTCTTCTGTGCTTTCATTCATATCATTTAAATCAGGTCTTGGTTCTCCTTCTCAGCTATCATATGCTTCTTTGTATACATTATATAATTCTGATAATTCTACTACTGTTCTACCCTCTGCTGGGAAGCCTTTATCATTTTCTAGTTCGGTTATGAATTTATTTCTCGTTTTCATTCTTCTACCTAATGATTTATCTTTTACTCCCATATCTCTTGATATGTCTGTTAGATAATATTCTATATCTACATCTTCATTTAATCCTTGATCCTTCATATCTAAATATATGCTTATAGCCGAATCTAGAGCATATTCTTCTTCATCCGTTAACTCTTCTTCATTCTTATTAAATATATTAGCTAATACTTCTTCATATACTTCTTTAACTCCACCTGTTACTGGATGCTCTTTTAATCAATCTAATATCTCTGATGTTAGATTATCAACTTCTTCTATATCTAAATCTTCATTTAAATCTCTAACTACCTGCTGTAATTGATTATCTCATATATATGCTGTAAAGTAAGCATCTTTATAACCTTGTAGTTTTGATCTTAATTGTTTTAGATTACCACCCATAGGTCCATCGAACTCTTCTCTTGGATTATCACTATACTTTATTACATATCTATTTGAGCTATCTACTTCTTCTAATATTAATCTGATATCTTCCATGTTTTCACCTGCTTTACTTTCCCCTAACCATTTTGAATGTATTTGATTATATATATCTACTTCTCTAGCATCTCCTGACCCTGCTCCACTTAATTGCTCAGAAGCAAATCTAAATGCTAATTCTCTATCTATAGTAGCTACGCTATACTCTGAATCAAATAAGTCTGCTCTATCGAAAATATCTTGAGCTGTTAGGTTTCCTATTCTACTTATTTCTGAATCTAGTTGTGCATAATTATCAAAGTTATTTCCTGCATCTTTTATTAGATCGTAATTGATCATTTTTTCTATATACTTTCTATATATATCATTCTCATTGAATCAATCTCTAAACGTCATAGTTGATTTATCTTCTTTAACCATTCCTGCAAAAGGATTGTTTGGATCTATTGTTCTTTCTTTATTTAATTGTAATAATCTCTCTGCGTTCTTTGCTCTAAACTTTTGATCTATCTCATTATCTAATTTTGGTCTTTCATCTCTTATGCCTAATTTTCTAGCTGAAGATGCTCGTCTGAACTTTTGATCTATCTCATTGTCTAGTTTTGGCCTTTCATCTCTTATACCTAATTTGCTTGCTGCATATCTCTGTTTATATTTCAAGTCCTCTAAATCTTCTGTTATATCTTCTTCTTCCTCATACGTGTCTAAAGTATATATTCCTTCTTTCGATAAATATGATACATACTTGCCTGATCTAATTTCTGATTCATCTCTGCTTTCTATATCTATATACTCATCTGTGAATACTACTTTTTCTAAATTAGATAGATTAAAATAACCGCTGCTTTCTAAGCCTATTAGTATCTCCATCAATTCTGGTTGATCTAATCCATCTGTTTTATTTATCAGCGTAAAGTCTCATTTACTCATTCTCTGGTCCTCTTCTAGTTTTTCTAATTCTTTCTCTAAGTCTGCTAATTGCTTTCTAGCTCTGCTAACTCATTTGTATTCTTTCCCATTATTATGTGTTTTATCTGTTTGGAAAGATTTACGAATTGAATTTATCCTATCTTTAATTATTTGTTTCTTATTTATAGGAGAGTTCATTATTTCTAACTCTCTCTGTTTTAATATATCTTTTTCCATCACTACTTAATCACTTTAAATAATTCTTCAATTACTTCTAATGGGATTCTATTCTTTTCCCTTCTTCTATGGTTTGCTGAAAGATATGCATCATATGGATCTTCGAATATTTCTAATACCCATCCTGCTAGTATTCTTATTCTAATTTCTTTTTCTATATGTGGCATTAACAATGAATACATTTCATCTTTAGATGAATATTCTGTATCGTATAGTATTTCTTCCATTAACCATTCTTTACTATACCTCTTACCTTGCCCTGTATCATAATTAGTATAGAATAAGCTGTCTTCATAGTTATCTATTTTAAAACCTGTTCTCTGTTCTTGCTCCTCTAGTTTAATCTTCATCTTTTGATCCTTTACCTCTTTACTTAACTCTCTATCTTCTTTTTCTTTCCCTAATAATTCTTCCTGTGTATAAGCTTTGTCAAAGTCATAAGGCATTTCCTGCTCTAATGCTTCAACTGCTTCTACATCTCCTCTATCAATAGCTTCTTGTCTTACTCTATCGTGAATTAATTTGGAATATGATTCTTCTATTTCCTCTGCTAGCTTTAAACCTTCTTCAAATGTTATAGTATTAGATTCATCCCTTTCCTGTAGTAGTATTTCATTATTATCTAAAAATTCATAAAACCTAGTTAGATATTCATTCATCATAGTTTCTTCTCTAACTTGTCTTACAATGTTATATAATTCATTTATTTCTTCTTCAAAATCATATCCTGAATCATCTTCTATATTAATCAACATAGCTATTAATACTTCTTTTACTTTAGCTACATTACCTGCATCTATATACTTATTGAATAATCTTACTAGCTCTCTATCTATTATAAATTTTCAAGAATGTGTTAATTTACTTTCTCCTATTTTATCTATATACATCTTTATCTCCTTATCTAATTTATCTATCTTACCTATGCTGCTTTTAATGTCTTTGAATAGGTATCTATCATATTTATTTTTTAAGCTGTGTTTTGTACTATCTTTCTTCTTCCTCTTCTTTAAATCTTCAATCTATCGATAATTTTGGAGAGCCTTCAAAAGCCCATATCGATATTTCTGTATCTTCATCTATACTTACTTCTATTGTATTATATATTTTACTAAAAGCTCCAAGATCTATCTTTACCACTGAATCTGGAATATATATGTACCTTAGTCCATCGCATTGATGGAATGCTTGAGGGCCTATCTTTTCTAATGTATCTGGAAGTTCTATCTTTGTTAGTAATTGACATTTGTAAAATGCTGCGTTTCTTATTTCAGTTATCCCTTCTGGTAAATACAATTGTTCTATATCCGATCCAGCTAAAAAGTTTTCTGGGACGTATTTTAAATATCTTAATGGATTAATACCTGATTTGAGCAATGTCCATGTGAACTGACCTACTTGGTTATATCGGTACTCTTTATTTAGTATATTGTATATCTCTTCTCATTCGTTTTCTTCTATTAAATCTTCATATTCTCCTATGAACTGTTTTATATACTCTTCCAATCTATTTTACCTCCTTATTTATCTATACTTGATTAAATATTGCTTTGTTTGTTTTCTACCTCTTAAGTGTTGAGTTAAATTATCTGATACCGAATCGTAGAATAAGAATCATACTGCTCCTTTTACCTGTACTCTTCTTGTGCAGTCATTTATATCACCATCTGTAATTATAATTACATTATTTGGTTTTGTCATTTCTATATGATCTAAGATAGGCGTACCATTTGTACCTCATCCAGCGTTGCTTTTGGTTTCGCTTACTTTATCTGCGAAATAATACGCTTTTACTTCTATCTTATCATCCTTTTCATATCTCTGTAATGTACCAATTGCTTGAGCTGCCGCTGCTGTTTTGGCTGGATCATCAAAAGATCCAGATACGTCTCAATATACATTAATTAATGGTTTTGAAAAATTCTCTTGTCGATATCTCCAAGGTACTATGAATTCTGAATCTTCATAACTTGGATGTATTCTAGCATATGACTCTTCCTCTTCTGCTCTTATTTGATCTTTTATAAAGCTATCTAAATTTACTCTAAAGTTCCTTATTGCTCCATATCCTCTATTTGATAATCTAGCCTGTCTAGCTACTCTAGCTGCCCTATCTCTTTGTTTAGCTCTTGCAGTATTATCAAATACATCTTGCTTAGCTCTTTCATCTCTTAACATGTTTCTTATTTTCTCTACACGAGTTGCGACGTCTATTAGATCTCTTTGCTCTTCCGGTGATTTAAATATTTCATCTGTATTTTCGCCTTCTCCACCTGTTCCGTCGCCATCTTGTTCTTCACCAGCTTTGCCTTTACTTTTGCCTTTACCTTCTTTTTCTTCGCCATCACCTTCTGCTTCTTCTTCGCCGCTTCCGCTTTCACTGTCTTCCTCTCCGTCTGCTGAGTCGCCTTTGCTGCCTTTACTGCCTGTGCTTTTACCCTTACTGCCTGATTGCTGCTTGTCTTGTTCTTCTTTATCCTCTGCGGTCATTTTATCTATTTTACTTATCATATCTATTAGTTTCTCAAGAGCTTCTAAATCATCTTCATATTTTTTTAGCATCTCAGTTAATATTTCCTCATAGGACAAGTCAACTCATTCTGGTTCATCTATATCTGTTACTAGCCCTTGTATGATTTGATTATTTAATTTAATATTTTTTGCTACTCTTTTATCTTTTTCTGTATATCCCACATTTGATATTTCGAAGTCAGCTGCTATGTTTGAAATTGTACCTAATTGTGCTCCTAATCTAGCAAACTTTGGATTTTTTTCGAAGTATTCTTTATATCGCACCCCATGCGCTAAATACTCATGTAATATTTCATGCCTCACTACAAATGATACTTGATCTGTATTTAAATTTTTATTCAATACTATTTTAGCTTTACCAGGTAGCATGTACCCCACTACGTTTGGATCATCTGTTAAATATATATCGAAATATTCTGTAAGTTTAGCGTATGTTGCATACCCTTCATCTCTTAGTATTTGTATTATTGCATATTTAGCATCATTTCTTAATGTTGTCATTTATCTTTATCCTTTAATTTATTTTAAACTTTAATAGTTTTGTTTCTATGAGGCCTTACTCATCTATTTCTCTTTGTATCCTCATACTACTGGCCTGTTTGATCTGTTCCAGGTTTTATTTCATCCAGCTGGCTGACTTTCTGCTTCGCAATATATTGTTAGATTATGTACACCTGTGAAAGCACTATTCCCTATACTTATTACACTTGCTGGGATTATTATGCTTTTTAAATTTTTTGCATTATAGAAAGCATTTTTACCTATACTTGTTAACTGGCTATTTTCTTCAAATTTTACTGTCTCTAACTTACTTGCATCATAGAAAGCATCTTTACCTATACTTACTACACTTGATGGTATCACTATGCTTGTTAAATTACTTGCACTAGAGAATGCAAAATCACCTATACTTGTTAGCTGACTTCCTTCTTCAAACATTATACTCTCTAAACCACTAAATCTAAATGCATGGTTACCTATACTTGTTACACTTGCTGGAATATTTATGCTTTTTAAGTTTGTAGTATGATAGAAAGCATCTTGACTTATGCTTGTTACACTTGCTGGTATCACTATGTTTGTTAAATTATGTGTTCCATAGAAAGCATTTTGACCTATACTTGTTAACTGACTACCTTTTGTAAATGTTATACTCTCTAAACCACTGCTACTAAACGCATAGGCACCTATACTTGTTACGCTTGATGGAATTATTATGCTTTTTAGGTTTTCAGCGTATCCAAAGGCACGTTGACCTATACTTGTTATATGCTCCGGTATGTATACATCAGTGATGGTTGTTGACCCATAAAGGTACCCACCTGGTATGAAATTTAAATGTTCCAATGGATTTATTCCTGCAGATATTATGAACTCAGTGAATGCGCCCATTATTTCGTAATTTCAGTCTTTTCTTAGTATGTGATAGATTTCTTCTCACTCATCTGCATCTATCAAATCTGCATTTTCTTCTATAATTTCTATTACTTCTTTATCCATCTATTCCTCCTTATATCCCCATACTACTGGCCTATTTAAAGGGTTTCAATTATTATGCCATCCACTTGGTTGACTTTCTGCCTCTGCATATATTATTAAATCATTGCTTCTAAATGCATAACTACCGATTCTTGTGACACTTGATGGAATTACTATGCTTTTTAGATTTGTAGTGTTTACAAAGGCACTCCATCCAATACTTAGTAATCGGCTATCTTCTTCAAATTCTATACTCTCTAAACTACTATTTTCAAATGCATAATCACCTATATCTGTTACACTTGATGGGATAGTTATATTTTTTAAATTACCTGTATTGTAGAAGGCTTGCGCACCTATACTTGTTAATTGATTATCTTTTTCGAATGTGATATTTTCTAAACTACTGGAGCTAAATGCATACTTACCTATACCTGTTATATGCTTCGGTATGTGTATATCAGTGATGGTTGACTCAGCAAGGTATCCATTTGGGACGGAGTCTAAATGTTCTAATGGATTTATCCCTACGGATAGCATGATTTCGGTAAATGCGCCTATTATTTTGATCTTTTCTTCTTCTAGCCTGTAGTAGATTTCTTCTCACTCGTTTTCTTCTATAAGATATTCATATTCTTCTATAATTTCTATTATCTTTTCGTCCATCTATTTCTCTTTATATCCCCATACTACTCTAGCATTTTCTCTATTCCAAAATAGGTGCCAA
>CAYVGR010000017.1:16537-21577 GCA_964450065.1 uncultured Prevotella sp.
TGATGGAATTACTATGCTTTTTAGATTTTTTGTCCCACGGAAAGCATGATTACCTATACTTGTTAACAAACTATTTTCTGCAAATGTAATACTCTCTAAACCACTATTTCTAAATGCACCATACCCTATACTTGTTACACTTGATGGGATTACTATGCTTGTTAAATTACTTGCGCCAAAGAAGGCATACTCACCTATACTTGTTAATTGACTACCTTCTTCGAATATTACTGATTCTAATTTACTTGCACCAGCGAAGGCATCATACCCTATACTTGTTACGCTTGCTGGAATTACTATGCTTGTTAAACTACTTGCATTATAGAAGGCGGAATTTCCTATACTTGTTATATGTGATGGTATGTCTACATTAGTGATGGTTGTTGACCCATATAGATATCCTTTTGGTATGGAATATAAGTACTCTAATGGGTTTATCCCTACGGATAATAAGGTTTCAGTAAATGCTCCTATTATTATGTAATCTCTCTCTATCCTTAGTATGTGATAGATTTCTTCTCATTTGTTTGCGTCTATCAACTCTTCTTGTTCTTTTATAAAATCTATTATATCTTTGTCCATCTATTCCTCTTTATATCCCCATACTACTGGCCTGTTTGAAGGGTTCCAATTATGATGTCATCCATTTGGTTGGCTTTCAGCTTCGCAATATATTGTTAAGTTTTTAGAGCCATAGAAGGCAGAAAACCCTATGCTTGTCACACTTGATGGGATTACTATGCTTTTAAAATTACTTGCATACTTAAAGGCATAATCACCTATACTTGTTAACTTACTACCTTTTTCAAATGTGATATTTTCTATTCCACTATTACTAAACGCAAAGTTGCCAATACTTGTTATACGTGATGGTATGTTTATATTATTAATAGTTGACCCAAAAAGGTATGCTTTTGGTATGGAATCTAAATATTCTAATGGATTGATTCCTACAGATAATATGATTTCTGTAAAGATGCCTATTTTCTTTGATACTTCTTTTTCTAATAATATGCGATAGACTTCTTCTCATTCGTTTTCATCTATCAAGTCTGCGTTTGCTTCTATAAAATCGATCATGTCTTTGTCCATTTATGTCTCCTTATATGCTATCTTATGTAATTATTCGCTCTTATGTAGTTTGCTTTTCTTTTATTCTAATCCATAATCTTTTTTTGTCATCTCTTTGCCATCTACTACTAGTACAAAGTTAGCACTCTTTATAAAAGCTTTTTTATGCACTTCTGTGCTACTGCTAATCTCTACTCTTTTTAATCTGCTAGTATACGAGAATGCATACTCGCTTATAGTCTCCACAGACTCTGGTATCTTTATTTCTTCTAATAGTGCGTTAGCAGAAAATGCGTTATCTTCTATACTCTTTAATGTACTAGGTAAGGTGATACTCTTTAATGAATCACACATTGTGAAAGCTGCTGGACCTATATTTATTAATCCATCTGGTAGCTTAACTCGCTCTAAGTCTCTGCATAGATAAAATGCAGCGCGTCCTATTTTTTTTATATTGTTCGGTATTACTATTTCCTCTATTCTTGCACCAGTCAGGTAATTATTTGGCACATAATTTAAATATAGTAATGGATTAATTTCAACATCTAATAATACAGTTGTAAATTTTCCAGTATGTATTTTCAAATCAAGGTTATCATATACTTCTTCTCATCTATTTTCTTCTATAAGATCTTCGTTCTCTTTTATACTATTTATAATCTCAGCTCGCATCATTTGACCTCTCTACGCTTCTATGAATTGTTTTATTTCTTCTTGCATTATTTTCCTCTTTGTTTATGTGTATCTTTGTATTGTCACATTTTTACTTAATCAGAATGCTTTTGAACTTACTTCTGTGCTTATATGAATATCTATAACCTCTAAATCGTCGCATGCGGCGAAGGCGTATTCTTGTATCTCTTTTACTGTCGATGGTATCCTTACATACTTTAATGATGTGTACGCAAATGCTTCCTCTCTTATTTTTATAACACCTTCTGGTATTTCTACACTCTCTAGATTTCTACATCTTTTGAATGCTCCTTCACCTATCTCTTTTATATTATCTGGTATCTTGAAAGATTCTATATGCGCTGATTCTAGATAATTTATAGGTATTATGTCCATATACTCTAATGGATTAATTCCTGCTTCCATCATAGCTTCTGTAAACCCTAGTTGAGCTCATAGCGGACCAAATTTTAATTTTCTATATACTTCTTCCCATTGATTGCTATCTATCAAGTCTGCATTCTCTTCTATAAAGTTTATCATATTTGTATGCATACTTATTCCTCTTTATATCCCCAAACTACTTTGTTGTTTGATCTATTCCAATTATCGGGCCATCCTGCTGGCTGACTTTCTGCTTCGCAATATATTGTTAATTTTTTAGAGCCATAGAAGGCATTCCATCCAATACTTGTGACACTTGATGGTATCACTATGCTTTTTAAATTATCTACATATTCGAAGGCATAATCACCTATGCTTGTTAATTGACTACCTTTTTCGAATGTGATTTTTTCTAGATCACTATTTCTAAATGCATAAGATCCTATACTTCTTATATGTGATGGTATGTGTATATCAGTGATGGTTGAAAAATAAAGGAATCCAGCTGGTATGAATCCTAAATATTCTAATGGATTGATTCCTACGGATAGCATTGCTGCAGTAAATGCGCCTCTTATTTCGTAGTCTACAACATCTTCCATTAATATGCGATAGATTTCATGTCACCTGTTTGCGTCTATTAGCTCTTCATTCTCTTTTATAATTTTTACTACTTCTTTGTTCATTTATTATCCTTTATACCCTCATACAACTGGATTGTTTGAAAAATTCCAATACAAATCCCAACCGATTGGCTTTCTCTCTACCTCTGCATATATAGTTAGGTTGTCAATGCCATCGAATGCGTGAGCTTCAATCGTTTGTACGCTTGCTGGTATTATTATCTTTTTTAGATTTTTTAGATTGGCGAATGCAAATTGATCTATAGTGCTTAATTGACTGCCTTCTTCAAATATAATATTTTCTAAGCTACTGGAGCTAAATGCAAAAGCGCCTATCTCTTTCACACTATTTGGAATTGTTATGCTTTTTAAGCCGCTTACATATCTGAATGAATCTTCCCTTATTTCGTTTATCGTATTTGGTATATGTATTGTTTCTAATGACCCTCTATATAGATACCCAAGTGGTACGTAGCTTAAATAATCCAATGGATTAATTCCAGCTTCTATTATAGCTGTTGTAAACTCTCCTGATCGATGTCAAATTCCTATCTCTTCATATATTTCTTCTCATTTGTTTTCTTCGATCAATTCTTCATGTTCTTTTATAAAATCAATTATATGCTTGTCCATTTATACCTCTTTATGTCTCTATCTCTTCTATTATATATAATATGGGTTAAACTAACCCATATTCTTTTTTAGTTGCCTCTTTACCATCCACTACTAATACAAAGTTATCGCTTTGTCAGAAGGCTGCATACTCAACTTCTGTACTGCTGCTAATCTCTACTCTTTCTAATGCTGTACATTGGAGGAAAGCAGCATTACCTACTCTTTCTAGCTGCGGTGGTAATATTATTTGTTTCAAGTTACCACATTGCCTAAATGCTGACCCTTCTATTTCTTTTACATTTTTTGGTATCTCTATCTCCGTTAAGGCTGAATGGGCGAAAGCTGCATACCCTATTCGTGTTATATGCTTCGGTATGCTTATATAAGTTTCATCTGATTCATAGTAATAACATCTTGGTATGAAATCTAAGTGCTCTAAAGGATCTATTCCAGCTTGTCTTATTATCTCTCAGAAGTCTCATTCATCAACAGCCTCTCCTGTCTTATTAGCTCATTGTTCCATTAGCTCAATTATTTCCTCTCAATCATTGCTGTCTATGAGATTAGCATACTCGTTTATAAACGCTTGTCAGCTTTTAGGTATTTTTAATTCCATTATACTTCCTTTCCTATATGTTTAAATCTGCGTATTTCGCTCTTAGCTTATCCATATTACTATCTGGTTTCTTAAATACTTCAGACCTTGTTTCTTTTCTTAAAGCATCATTAGCTTTATCTTCTACATCTACATAGTTATTTAATATTCTTTCTATTAATGGTTTTTTCTTATAGTTGCAAAGTGCATTCCAATGTCTTAAGAAGTTTTTTTTCTTTCCTTTACTACGGTGTAATAGTAATGTGAATGATCTGTAATTTAAAGGTTTTCATCTTAGATCACTAGCCATTTCTTCTACTTCTTCATTTGTGTCATAATAAAACTCTGGATGTCTTAATATAGTTTCTGCTATAGCTAATTGTCCTTTGTACGATATTTCTTTTTCTTCAGTTTCAGCAGTTTCTATTAATTTCTTATACATCCTTCTTAGATAGTTTAAATGCTCTATTGGAGCTGGATCTATTCATAGACTATAAAATCTAGACCTTTCAGCTGGATCCATTTCCGATGTTCCTTTATACGCCGGTCCTGGCGGATTAATTGCTGCTACTGTGAATAGGAAATTATCTAAAAACTTCATACCAGTTTCCTCGTTCGGATCTCATACTCTATGGTTTTGAACTAATGTTAATATAGCTCCTCTTATATTATGACTTCCTCTATTATATTCATCTAAGAATAATACTGTATTAGGTTTTGATAACTCTCTAATAAATTCATTTGAACCTATCCTAGTTGCGTATCTCGGATCTTCTGAATCTTTTGTAAGTATACCCGTAAGTACTTCTGGCCCCATTGTACTTAAAACTTTTTGTACTAAGTTAATTCCATTTTCTTTTGCTCATTGTTCAACTATTTCTGTTTTTCCAAAGCCAGCATCACTAACTAATAAAATATTCGGGAAGTCTGATGTATCTCCTCTTCTTTGTTTTGCCTTTGCTATTTCAAGTGATTCATCTAATAACTCTGTTATTTGATTTTCATTACTTGTTCTTGCTGCTTCTGCATCTAACTCTCTTGCTGCAGCATCTATAGTAACATCTTCACCCATTAATATCT
>CAYVGR010000018.1:0-21545 GCA_964450065.1 uncultured Prevotella sp.
TTGCTCAGCATGGCTTGGTATTTGCCCTCTTTCAAAGAATCTATATGAACCTCAAGGCGCAAGTCGGTTTGCCATTGCAGCACATTCCATAACGCTTCAGGGAGTAGCTTGCTTACAACAGGAGTACGGTTCATACGCAAGCTGAATTCATTGAGCGTGTGCTTGTCACAAGGCAAAGCTACCTGGCGCTGTTCCGAACTGTCAGTAAGAACCAGCAAACCAATATCCTGTGAGCCAACAATCTCTGAAACACTTTTAAATATCAGTCTTATTCTTGGTGTCATTCAACAACTTTCCTTTCTTTTTCCGGGTGATAAAGTAACGCAAAGGCAACTCCGACTAACAAGGAGAAGCTTGCAAAGATAAACCAGCAAGCAGACCAGTCGCCCATGAGATAACCATTGTCGCCCCACGAGCAATAGTGGTTAACGATAGCTCCGGCTGCAAGTGTCCCTATGGTTGCACCAATTCCGTTGGTCATGAGCATAAACAATCCCTGTGCAGAAGCCTTGATAGAGGCATCGCATTCTGAGTCTACAAAAATACCGCCAGCCACATTGAAAAAATCGAATGCCACACCATAAACAATACATGACAGGACAAAGAGCAACACTCCAGGCATCGTTGGATTGCCGATGCCGAATAGACCAAATCGGAAAACCCAGGCAAACATGGCTATGAGCATTACACCCTTTATACCTAACTTCTTTAAGAAGAAGGGGATTAACAAAATGCACAGGGCTTCGCTAACCTGAGAAATCGAGGTCAGCAAAGTGGCATTGTTTGCAGCAAAGGAACTGGCGATAACTGGATCGGAACTGCCTTTGAAACTTGTGATAAATGGACCGGCAAAACTATTGGTCACTTGAAGGGACATTCCCAATAATGCCGAAAATATCAGGAACAATGCCATGCGTTTCTCCTTGAACAGCTTAAAAGCATCGAGACCCAAGGTCTCAGCCAAAGACTTGTTTCCCTGTTTCTTGACAAGACGGCATTCCGGCAATGTAAAGCTATATAAGAACAGCACAAAGCTTAGCGCCCCTGAAACAAAGAATTGCATATAGGTGTATTGGAACTTATGCGCGTTCTCTGCAAACGTAAATGAAAATGCGCCATTCTCCCACACCGCACAGTTGACAAACCACATGGTCAGGATAAACCCTACCGTTCCCAACACACGTATTGGGGGAAAATCCTTCACCGTATCATAATCGTGATTCTTCAGAATTGTAAATGCCGTAGTATTCGTAAGCGCAATCGTGGGCATATAGAAAGAAACACTCAATGTGTAAAGGGCAATAAACAGGCCTTTGTTTTGTATCTCATTACCCAGTCCGGTGCGCATTCCCATATACCAGCAGCTCATCATAAATACTCCTGCCAGGAAATGACAGATGCCAAGCATTCGCTGAGGCTGAATGTATTTGTCTGCAACAATGCCAATAAGGGTTGGCATGAAAATGGAGACTATACCCTGTATGGCGTAAAACCATGCAATTTCTGTTCCCAATCCCGCTGTTCCGAGATAGTTGCCCATGCAGGTAAGATACGCACCCCAAACGGCAAACTCCAGAAAGTTCATCAAGGCTAACCGCGCTTTCAAATTCATCTTTTTCCTTTTGAATTACCATGCAAAGATAATACTTTTATTGTAGAAATATAAGATTTTCGTAAAATATGCATCATAATAGTGCACTGGCGCTACGAGATAGCCCACCACGCTATTTTCAAGGAACACCGCTAACTTTCCACTAAGACTTGGTTCACCTTGTTTTATATTTTTCTTCAACCCTATTATCCCCTCGTACATTATAAAACAAAATTCCTTAGTGGGATAGTTTCTTCTTCTCTCCTTCTTTGTTTTTATCAAATAAAATGGTCTGTTTTCCTGTCATCAAAAACAAGCGAAATAGAATTTTGTATAGAGAAATTAAGCTCCGAAAATGTTATTTTCTGATATCGGAGGAGCTATCACGTTGCGACAAAGGTCTAATGGCATGGCGATTACAACTCAATCATCATGTCACAAAGCCTTCATCACGACTTGAGAAGAGCCGAATCGCGATGCGATTAAGCCTAAAACACATAGGCTTTGGAAAAATATAGAATGGGAATATTGCAAAACACACGTATATTGCGCTGACTGACAACATATTGCAAGAAAACTCGCGAAATTTGCATATTTCGGCCGACAAGTCTTTTGTTTTCAAATACGCGAATTATACGAGGGTCTTTGTCATGCTTTTTCAAGCGATTTATGCTTTCCAAATTGCGAGTTATGCTTGGTATATTGTAGCGTAAGCACCGGAGAAGTTAACCCCTGAAACGATATGAACCTCGAAAGTTCAATAAAAACTTTCGAGGTTCAACTCACATTAAATAAATATCGTTGCTAATCAATATTCACCCCATGCCTTGATATCTATGTCTTCCAGTTTTAATGTACAGAAGGCTGTGATGAAGGCACTGGCCAAGCGGCTGTTGGTTATCAGCGGCACATTGAGGTCTATAGCCGCACGACGAATCTTATAACCATTGGTCAATTCATGAGAAGTCAAGTCTTTCGGAATATTAACCACCATGTCTATCTTCTTTTCATGAAGCAAGGTTAGGGCCTGCGGCTCTTTTCCCTCATCAGACGGCCAATAAACCATAGTGTTGTCCACACCATTGTCTTTCAGGTACTTGGAAGTTCCGCCTGTGGCATAAAGTTCGTAACCGTTCCGGATAAGCATCTTGGCAGCATCCAGCATTTCGGCTTTTTGCTTTGCACCACCCGTTGATAATAATACTGTACGTTTGGGAATACGCAGCCCAACCGAAAGCATGCTTTTGAGCAAGGCTTGATTGGTATCGTCGCCCAAACAACCAACCTCGCCGGTAGAACTCATGTCCACACCGAGAACCGGGTCGGCTTTCTGCAAACGGTTGAATGAGAACTGGCTGGCCTTGATACCCACATAATCAAGGTCAAAGAGGTTCTTGTTGGGCTTTTCAACCGGTATGCCCAGCATGACCTTAGTGGCCAAGTCGATAAAGTTAAGTTTCAGAACCTTGGATACAAACGGGAAAGAACGGCTGGCTCGTAGGTTGCACTCAATAACCAGAATGTCGTTTTCACGAGCCATGAACTGAATATTAAAGGGGCCGGATATGTGTAACTCCTTGGCAATCTGTCGACTTACCCGTTTGATTCGCCTAAATGTTTCGATATATAGCTTCTGTGGCGGAAACTGTATTGTGGCATCACCGGAGTGAACACCGGCAAACTCTATGTGCTCCGAAATGGCATATGCCAAAATCTCTCCGTCCTTGGCCACTGCATCCATCTCAATTTCCTTGGCATGCTCTATGAACTTGGAAACCACAACGGGGTGATCCTCGCTTACATTGGCGGCTAATTTCAGGAAACGCTCCAATTCTTCTTTGTTTGAGCATACGTTCATTGCTGCTCCCGAGAGCACATAACTCGGGCGGACAAGAACCGGGAAGCCCACTCGGTCGACGAATTGGCTTATATCGTCCATAGACGTTAAAGCGCTCCACTCAGGTTGATTAATGCCATTGCGAGTCAGCATGGCCGAGAATTTCGCACGATCCTCGGCATTGTCAATATCCTTGGCAGATGTACCCAATAGGGGTACGTGCTGTTCGGCAAGGTGAACTGCCAAGTTGTTTGGAATCTGACCACCTGTGGAAACAATTACTCCGTGAGGATTTTCGGCTTCTATTATATCCAGGACACGCTCAAAAGTCAACTCGTCGAAATAGAGTCGGTCGCACATATCGTAGTCTGTCGATACAGTCTCGGGATTGTAATTAATCATAATGCTGCGGTAGCCTTGTTCACGAATGGTGTTCAACGCCTGTACGCTGCACCAGTCGAACTCCACAGAGCTGCCAATGCGATAGGCCCCAGAGCCAAGCACGATGATAGAACGCTTATCGTTGGAAAAACTAATATCACTTGCTACACCGGAATAGGTTGCATACAGATAATTGGTCTGGGCAGGATACTCGGCAGCCAATGTGTCAATTTGCTTCACAACAGGAAGGATACCATAATTCTTACGGAGATTTCTCACCACCAACATAGCCTTATGCATGTTAGGCATTTCTTTTTCAAGGCCTATGGCACGGGCAATTTGGAAATCCGTAAAACCATACACTTTGGATTCGCGTAACAAAGTAGCATCCAATGTATTTACATTTCTCGTTTTAAGCTCTTCATCGATGTCTATAATGTGTTTCAACTTTGCGAGGAACCACTTGTCAATCTTTGTAAGATCATGAATTTGGTCTATGGTATAGCCTTTGTGCATAGCCTTGGAGATAACGAATACTCGCTTGTCAGTAGGCTCACGCAACGCTGCGTCTATATCTTCTATTTCCAACTCCTTGTTTTCAACAAAGCCGTGCATACCCTGGCCAATCATGCGAAGACCTTTCTGGATTGCCTCCTCAAAGTTACGGCCGATAGCCATCACTTCGCCCACACTCTTCATGCTCGACCCAAGCTCTTTGTCAACGCCACGGAACTTGGAAAGATCCCAACGTGGAATTTTACAAACCACATAATCGAGCGCAGGTTCAAAGAAAGCACTTGTTGTCTTTGTTACCGAGTTTTTAAGTTCGAACAACCCATAGCCCATACCCAGCTTGGCTGCTACGAAAGCCAAGGGATAGCCTGTGGCCTTGGAAGCCAATGCGGAACTGCGACTCAAGCGGGCATTAACCTCAATCACACGGTAATCTTCACTGAATGGGTCGAAGGCAAACTGCACATTACATTCGCCTACAATACCAACGTGCCGCACAATCTTAATGCTCAGCGCGCGTAGTTTTTGGTATTCACTATTGGTCAAAGTTTGCGAGGGAGCAATAACAATAGACTCTCCGGTATGAATACCCAAGGGGTCGAAGTTTTCCATGTTACAAACCGTGATACAATTATCGTAGCGGTCGCGCACAACTTCATATTCAATTTCCTTCCATCCCTTTAAGCTCTTTTCAACAAGAACTTGAGGAGAGAATGCGAAAGCCTTCTCGCAGATGGTGACTAATTCCTCTTCATTGTCTGCAAAGCCCGATCCAAGCCCGCCAAGCGCGTATGCAGCACGTATAATTACGGGGTAACCCAAATCGTGAGCGGCCTTTCGGGCTTCCTCCATGTTTTCACATGCTTCGCTCTTGATGGTCTTCACTCCTATTTCATCGAGTTTTTCCACAAAGAGTTCTCGGTCTTCCGTATCCATAATGGCACGCACGGGTGTGCCCATCACTTTCACATTGTACTTGTCGAGCACACCACTTTCGTAAAGTTCTACTCCGCAATTCAATGCCGTTTGCCCACCAAAGCTAAGCAGAATTCCATCCGGGCGTTCTTTCTCAATTACCCTTTCTACAAAATACGGCTGTACAGGAAGATAGTAAATCTGGTCTGCTACACCTTCGGATGTCTGTACTGTAGCAATATTTGGATTGATTAGAACCGTCTCCATGCCCTCTTCACGAAGGGCCTTGAGAGCCTGGGAGCCTGAATAATCAAACTCTCCGGCTTCGCCTATCTTCAGTGCTCCGGATCCTAACAGTAAAACTTTCTTGATATCTGTATCTTTCATGACTTAATTACTTTAATGTTTCGATGAATTTATCAAACATAAACATGGTATCCACCGCTCCGGAACATGCCTCAGGATGGAACTGGCTGGTGAACCATGGATTGTTTTTATGACGGATACCCTCGTTTGAGCCGTCGTTCATATTGACAAACAATTCTTCCCAGTCTGCTCCCAGAGTTTTTGCATCTACGGCATAGCCATGGTTTTGAGCCGTAATATAGCATTGGTTGGACTCAACAAGACGTACTGGCTGGTTGTGGCTACGGTGTCCGTATTTCAGTTTATAGATGGTTGCTCCAGCAGCTTTTGCCAACAACTGATTGCCCATACAAATACCACATATTGGTTTATTGTTCATGCTCATCTGTTTGCGGAGAATGTTAACCGTCTCCTCACACGTGTCTGGATTACCAGGGCCATTCGCTAAAAAAAGGCCGTCAAATTCCATTGAAGTATAATCATAATTCCATGGCACACGTACAACTTCAACTCCACGCTTAATGAGACTGCGTATGATATTGGCCTTAACGCCACAGTCTACAAGCACAACCTTCTTGCCCGCACCTTCATTATAGTGTATAATCTCCTTGCACGAAACTTGCTCTGCAAAATTTACTCCTTCGTAGTTTGCTTCAGGAACACGATTGGGCTCATCATCAAAAACAATCGTACCCATCATCACACCATGTTCGCGTAATACTTTGGTAAGTTGTCGTGTGTCTATACCTGTTATTCCAGGGATACGCTCACGTTTCAACCAATCGCCCAAACTTTCAACTGCATTCCAATGACTGTAATCAGCACAATAGTCGGAAACGATGATGGCGGAGGCATAAATGCGGTCGCTCTCCACAAATGTAGGCAAGCCATTTTTCTCGATGGTCAATGGTGGGACGCCATAATTTCCAACCAAAGGGAAAGTCAGGGCTAGTATCTGTCCTGCATACGACGGATCTGTCAGCGATTCCGGGTAGCCCATCATGGCTGTATTGAAAACTACTTCGCCGGCAGCAGGAGCATCATAGCCAAAGGATTGGCCGTGAAATTCCGTTCCGTCAGATAATACTAAGGTTACATTCTTCATCTTATTATTTTTTTAAGAATATTCTTCTTGTATTTATATAGCCATTACTGGCAATTATATTCAACTATCAGACAGCAGAGTTTGGCTGCCTACTGCTTCATAATATTATAATAAAAAAATGGAATATCAAAAATTACACACGGGCAATGTTTAATATTCCATTTTTTCATATCTGTATTTTAGGTACTCTTCAAATATTTGTTTTATCTCAATATATTTATAACCAATGAAGCTAAGGATGTGACAATACCAACAACGGAGAACCACAGTGTCGTACTGCTACCAATAGCTGAGTTCTTCGACTTGGTTGAGTTTGGCTCTACATAAACGATGTCATTCTGTTGGAGATAATAATATGGAGAGTTCAACAGGTTGGCATCATTAAGATTGATACGCACCGCATGCTTCTCTCCGGTAGCGTCCTCACGTATCAACAGCACATTGGTACGCTTACCATAAATTCCCAAATCACCGGCTGATGCCAAGGCTTCAATAATACTCATCTTTTCTGTTGTTACCGGGATAACACTTGGACTACCAACCTCACCTATCACTGTCACCCTGTAGCTCGACATCCTAACAGTGACTATAGGGTTCTCCTTGGCATTTAAGTACGGCATTACCTTCTCCTTGATCATTGCCTCACACTCTGTTTTGGTCTTGCCTGCAACATGGAGTGTCCCAATAATAGGAAAGTTAATGTTTCCGTCATTATCTACAAGATAGTTCTGCAACGCCCTTGAACCTCCAGATATCTGCCCATGTGTACCTACAGTACTGCTTACTGACAAGTTAAAAGGAGCCGAAACTTCGGGGTTAGTGGTCAAAACCGTGATAGTTAGTTGGTCCTTGGGCATGATGTGGGCATCGTATAACCCACGAGACGCAGCCAAACTGATAGTATCTATATTCTGAAAGTAGGCAACCTTTTTGCTACTCGAACAACTACCAACAAGCACAAGTAGTGCAAAAAGGATAAAGGGCGTTAATACTTTTTTCATATTTTTGTGAGTTGCTATCTCTATATTGTCTGCAAATTTAATATTTATTTTCCAAAGTGACAAATAAATATTGTGATAATTTGAAAGAAAAATGTGAGCTGAAAAAACATAAGGATAAAAGGCACATGCCCTTCATCCTTATGTTTAAATCATACAATGCCACAGATGACATCTTTTTTTTATCTATTCTATTCATAGAATCTAAAATATCTCTTTGCATTATAATAAGATATATCCTCAACCATGCGAGCTAAAGTTTCTTTCTCATTGGGCAGCAGTCCGTTTTCTACATCATTTCCTATAAGATTGCACAACAGACGGCGGAAATACTCATGACGGGGATAGCTCAAGAACGAACGACTGTCTGTCAACATTCCCACAAATCGAGACAGCAAGCCCAGTACAGACAAAGCATTCATCTGGCGTGTCATGCCATCAAGCTGATCGTTGAACCACCAACCTGAACCAAACTGAATTTTTCCTGGTTCTGACCCATCCTGGAAATTACCAAGCATTGTCGCAATCATCTCGTTGGCACAAGGATTCAACGTGTAGATAATGGTACGTGTTAGCTTATTCTCCATATTCAACTCGTTGAGGAAGTTGCTCATTGCACGCGCGGTGTTAAATTCGCCAATGGAATCAAACCCCGTATCAGCACCAAGCCTGTTATACATCAACGTATTGTTATCTCTTATAGCTCCATAGTGGAACTGCTGCGTCCATCCAGCCTCAGCATCCATCACCGCACAGTCTTTCAGGAATGCGTGCTTATACTGGTGTATTTCCTCCACAGAGAGTCTCATTCCACGCATAGCCTTGGAGAAAATGGTTTCAATCTGCGAGTCTGTATAGGGTTCATCATAGAACTCTTCTATTCCGTGGTCAGAGAGCTTGCATCCATTGGCTGCAAAAAATTCATGGCGTTTCTTCAAGGCATCTATCATGTGCTGATAGCTATCCACCTCTACTCCGCTGACCTCAGACAGCTTCTTCATGTAGTCAGCAAAATCCAGCTTTTCTATATTCATAGCCTTATCAGGGCGCCAGGCAGGAATCATTTTGATTTCAAAACCACTCTCGCGCGTGGCTTTATGCCAGTGAAGGTCGTCAACCGGATCGTCCGTTGTACATACACACTCAACATTATACTTACGCATCAGGCCACGGGCAGTGTACTCCGGCTGTTTCAGCTTCTCGTTACACTCATCATAAATTTCACGGGCTGTTTGAGGAGACAACAGTTTTTCAATACCAAACGCTGTCTTCAATTCCAAGTGTGTCCAGTGATACAGCGGATTACGAAATGTATAAGGTACCGTCTCGGCCCATTTCTCAAACTTTTCCCAGTCACTGGTATCCGTTCCGGTACAATACTTTTCGGCAACACCATTAGTGCGCATGGCACGCCACTTGTAATGGTCTCCGCCCAGCCATAGTTCTGTTATGCTGCGGAACTGATGATCTTCAGCAACCATTTGCGGAACTAAATGACAGTGATAGTCAATAATTGGCATCTTGGCAGCATGATTGTGATACAAATCCTGCGCTGTTGGTGTATCCAGCAGGAAGTTTTCATCCATGAATTGCTTCATCATTTTGATTTGTTTTGATTGTTCGTTTAGATTACTCCTGCAAAAATAGCATAATTTGTTTGAAACGTCAAGGCTTTTAACTATATTTGCATAAAATATATATAGTCATAGATGAATAAAGTACTCCTTATCTATACCGGTGGCACCATCGGCATGGGAGAAAATCCATACACAGCAGCTTTGGAACCTTTGGATTTCAACCATTTAGTGGCATCGATGCCTGAGTTCAAGCTTATCAAGGCAGATATTGATGTCTATCAGTTCACGCCACCTATAGATTCCAGCGATGTGGCTCCCGACAAATGGGCTCAGCTTGTACGTATCATTTCCCGGAACTATGAACAATACGACGGTTTTGTCATTTTGCATGGAACCGATACCATGTCCTATACAGCATCCGCTCTGTCATTTATGTTGGAGAATCTTACCAAGCCCGTGATATTAACAGGCTCTCAGCTACCTATGGGACAACTACGTACCGACGGGAAAGAAAACCTGATTACAAGCATAGAGTTGGCTTCTCTCAAAAACAAAGACGGATATGCCCAGGTGCCTGAAGTTTGCATCTATTTCAGTGGCCAGTTAATTAGGGGGAACCGATCTACAAAAATCAATGCCGACGGCTTTCATGCCTTCGAATCTTTCAACTATCCACATCTATGCGATGCTGGTATAGAATTTGCATTTCACGAGCACAACATTCTCAAACCGGATTTTGACAAGCCCATGATTCCGCATCTAACCATGAATCCGAATGTCGTGGTCTTCAGCTTGTTTCCCGGAGTCCAGGAGCATATTGTGCATAACATTTTACAATCTAAAGAAGTGCGGGGGATCATCATGAGAACTTTTGGCAGCGGCAACGCCCCACAAATTCCATGGCTCATGCACACGCTCAAGGATGCGGCAGGGCGAGGCATAGTAATAGTCAACATCAGCCAATGCGTAGCGGGCACAGTAGAGATGGGACGATATGATACCGGTTGCCAGCTCAAACATAATGGAGTTGTATCAGGCTACGACTCTACCGTCGAAGCTGCCGTTACCAAGCTCATGTTTCTTTTGGCAAATTACAATGCCCCACATACTATAAGATGTATGATGAGCAAGTCGCTTGCCGGAGAAATATCTATCTGACCAAACAACGCCCATACGACATTACTCATTGCAAGAACAAAAAACAGAGTGCCATTAAGGTGCGTTCAGTAAAATTAATCCCATAGGATTTCCAACTCATTTTCGACGGCACAGTGTGGCCAAACAAGGAAATGTAGCAGGCAACATGACTGAGCGCGCCTATGCCTTGCACCGAAAACAAGCCGAAAGATGCCAAGGCGGCACTCACATCAAAACTATTATACTTTACCGGTGGTCATTTACAGAACCCACCTAAAACAAACAAAAAGTCGCAAACTAATGCTTGCGACTCTTTATTATATATCTGAAAATTTCTTACTTCTTAAAGAAATCTTTTACAGCCTCATTGGGAACCATTTGTTCATCAAAGGAATAAGCACCCGTATCTGGGTTCTTCACCATTTTGATAACCTTTGAATATGCACGTCCATCCAGCGAACCTTCATGGAGCATAGCGACCGCTTTCTTTGCCATTGTTTATTTCCTTTTAAAATTTATACAAGATTACTTAATCTCCTTGTGAAGAGTCATCTTCTTCATAATGGGATTATACTTCATGAGCTCGAGACGCCCCGGAGTGTTCTTGCGATTCTTTGTGGTTATATAACGACTTGTGCCTGGAAGACCGGAATTTTTCATCTCGGTACATTCTAATATAACCTGTACTCTGTTACCTTTAGATTTTGCCATGATAATTATTCTCCTATGACTTTAATGTCCTTCCAGTCGCAATATCCTTTGGCAACTGCCTGCTTCAAAGCAGCATCAAGACCTACTTTATTAATAAGACGGAGACCAGCAGCACTGATCTTTAGTGAAATCCAGCAGCTTTCTTCTACATAATAGAATTTCTTGCTGAAGAGGTTAACATCAAAGCTTCTTTTAGTACGACGCTTTGAGTGAGACACATGACAACCTACTTGTGCCTTCTTTCCTGTGATCTGACAAATCTTAGACATTGCTATTCTTTGTTTTTGATTTCGATTGTTGATACTTATTCCAAACAGTTTGCAAAATTACAAATATTTTCTAAAACAGCAAAACATTTGCCAATCAAATTATTACTTTTAATGTATTTTAAGGTGAGCAATGGAGTCAGGTGGCAATATACAAGTTAGATTGTCAGTTGCAAAACTGTTGTTTGGAAGTATGAGAAGTTTAATGTTACAAGAGGTTATGACGTTATGATGTAAAGTCTCTCGAAACAATACTATAAGTTCTATTCATACAAAATCTTTACTCAGTTATAATTTCCTATCGTAAAAATAGATTACCAATTTACAGTAATAATTTTCAGAGCAACCAGAGAAAAAAGCGCCATGTTTTGAGCAAAAATATTTGCCGGGAAAATCAGAAAAATTTCGCAGCGTTGCGTTTAAGCCTTTGTCGCAGCACGTTTCAGGCTTCATGGTCATGCCAATGAAACCTTGTCGCAGTGCCATTGAAGCTTAATCATGCTGTCATTCGATATCCAATCATGGATGATAAAATTTGGGACGCGAGGGCATACCTTTGAAACGACTGATTATCAAGCCATTACAAAACACCTCATTTTTCTCGTATTTCGGAGGGAAACAAGAAAATTTTTTAATAAGCCAAACATGAAGGGGTGTTTGTCAAGAAATTTATGGGGAAATATTACCTTTGAATATGCCGAAGAGAAGGAATAAGTATGTTTATGAATTTTAATCCTTCAACGCTTATTCAACTGTAATTTAACCCATGCAACCTATCTGACACCCCCTCTATTTCGAGGCGGAGTCTTTAGGTTGCTTTTCTCTAAGGTAGTCTAAAAAAAGATGCAGCGCCTTATTGGTAGCTACCGTCAAATTCATATCACGCCCAAAATCTTCAGACAGTTTATAGGCTCTTATATCGTCCTGACTGCCGTATGCTATCCAAATGGTACCCACAGGTATGTCTTTGGTGGCACCGGTCGGGCCGGCTATTCCGGTTGCTGATATGGCATAGGTACAATGAAGCAGCTTGCAGGCTCCAGCTACCATCTGTTTGGCCACCTCCTCACACACCGCAGTCTGTTCTTCAAGCAGCTGGCTGGGTACGTCTAGCATCTCTTCTTTCACCTCATTAGTGTATGCTATCACTCCACCCTTAAAGTAATTTGATGCTCCGGGTACGGCAATGATGGCCTCAGCTATACGTCCGCCGGTACAGCTTTCAGCCGTGCCCAACGTTTCATGATTGTGATATAAAGCCTCCTGAATCTGTCGACTTAAAACTTTTGTTTCAATTTCCATCTTTTATTATTCAAACGTTACTTTTGAGAAGGCTGGCACATCAATGGCACAAAAGTCCTTATCAAGATATTTATAATAACCCACGATGCCTATCATGGCAGCATTGTCGGTCGTATAACTGAATTTCGGAATATATATAGTCCACCCGTATTTCTTGGCATGCTCACGAAAAGAATTGCGCAGACCGTTGTTGGCCGAAACTCCTCCGGCCACAGCAACATGCTTAATGCCCGTTTGCTTCACCGCCAACCGCAGCTTTTTCATCAGTATATCCACGATAGTATACTCTAAGCTTGCTGCCAGGTCTTCCTTGTGACGTTCTATGAAGTCAGGCTCCTCGGCCACCCAATCACGAAGATTGTATAGAAAAGAGGTTTTTAAACCGGAAAAGGAATAGTCCATACCAGGGATATGTGGTTCAGAGAATCTGTATGCCCGCGGATTGCCTTGTCGTGCCAGCTTGTCGATAATTGGCCCCCCGGGATAGCCCAATCCCATTACCTTTGAACATTTGTCTATGGCTTCTCCGGCTGCATCGTCAATGGTCTGACCCAACACCTCCATGTCGTTGTAGGCATTGACTTTTACAATTTGTGAGTTTCCTCCGGAAACCAGCAGGCAAAGATAAGGGAAAGGAGGCATGTGGCTATCATCTTCGTTCTCTTTAATATAATGTGCCATGACATGTCCTTGCAAATGGTTAACGTCTATCAAGGGAATGCCCAGGCTTCGAGCCAAGCCTTTAGCAAAACTCACCCCCACCAACAGCGAGCCCATCAATCCTGGCCCTCGTGTAAATGCTATGGCAGACAGTTGCTCCTTGCTGATTCCGGCACGTACCAAAGCTTGATCAACTACAGGTACTACATTCTGCTGATGCGCACGACTTGCCAATTCCGGAACAACTCCTCCGTATGCTCGGTGCACATCTTGAGAAGCTGTTACGTTGCTCAACAGCACACCGTTCTTCAACACAGCGGCTGAGGTGTCGTCGCAACTGCTCTCTATTCCTAAAATATAAACATCCATCTTGTTGTTTTGATTTTTTTGTGCCTGACTTTGGTCTTGATGACAATTAGTAAGAAAGTATCTCTACTCCCGTCTCGGTCATCAAGAACGTATGCTCCCATTGGGCAGAAGGTTTCTCGTCGGCCGAGATAACTTCCCATCCGTATGGGTCGTCGGCATCAATAAACACCTCCCATGTACCCATATTGATCATAGGCTCGATAGTGAACACCATACCCGGAACCAACAACATTCCAGTTCCGCGATGTCCATAATGCAGGATTTCGGGTGCCTCGTGCATCGACAGCCCTACCCCATGACCACATAAGTCACGCACTACTCCGTAATTATATTTCTCCGCATGTTTCTGTATGGCATGTCCGATATCACCTACAAAACAATAAGGCTTGGCAGCCTCTGAACCGATCTCGAGACATTCCCTGGCAACTTTTACCAACTGCTCTTTCTCCGGTGTGCTCTTGCCTCCAATAATAAACATACGAGATGCATCACCGAAAAAGCCATTGTAGTCTATCGTCATGTCCACATTCACGATATCACCCTCTACCAACACTTCATTTGGTTTGGGAATGCCATGACACACCACCTCGTTGACACTCGTGCATACGCTCTTGGGAAAGCCCTCATAATTAAGGCATGAAGGATGACAGTTGTTTTGCTCACAGTAACTCATGCAAATGTCGTCAATGTCTTGTGTTGTCATTCCCAGATGAATCGCTGCCTCAACAGCATCCAGACAACCCGTATTCAACTTGCCGGCTATACGGATGCCTTCTATCTCCTCGGGAGTTCTTATCATGTCTCGGGTAGGTACCAGCTTACCCTTGTTCTCCCAATACATCACTTTCTTGTCGAGTTCTGTCAATGGCTGTCCGGGAAGACTGTGCCATCTTTTCTTTTTATTGAAAACCATAATTATCAGTCTAAATCAATTACAAAGGTAATGTTTTTGCATTTAATGGAATAACATTACCTTGAAAAAACACGTTTATCCTTCTTCTAATCGCTTAAATCTTATGATGTTCTATCATTGTCATCAATGTTTCCGTCCAATCCATTCCATTGTGCGGACAAAAAGCATGCATGCCGAGTTGGCTGGCCGTTGCACAGTTTCTGGCACTGTCGTCTATAAAAAGGACATCCGAAGGAACTGTCTTTTCGTGTGCGAGTATATAGCGAAAGAAGCTGGCATCGGGTTTCATCTCCCTCATCTCATAACTTCGATACATGGCGTCACAATAATAACTGATGGGGTGTCCGTCAGAAGAGAAGGCTTCGGAATCGGCCCAAGCCTGTATAAATCCATTTGTATTTGATGCCAAAATGATGCGGAAGCCCATTGTACGAAGTTTTAAGATCGCATCCAAATTATGTTGGGGCACTTCCTTTACGTACCCTTTCCATCCATATTGGCATTGTTCCCAAGTTAGCTCCCTGCCGGCATGTTGGCTCAGTTTTTCCCTGAATTCCTCCTCGTTAATTTTCCCATGTTCCAAATCACCAAAGAAACCGGACTGCACATAGGGATTGAGCAACTGCTCTGCATCCGTTACTCCCAACTCCTTGAATCGGCGAACAGGTTCATCATTGTCTATCGTTATGATGACACCACCCAAGTCCAAGGCTATTGTCTTTACCATACTCAACTTAATGTTTTATCAATATTTTATAAATATAAGGCACGCTCCTTACTGCATCTTTTAACATAGCCAACAATGGTGCTATTTGCATAAGTCCTGTCCACAAAAGCGATGCAGGCAAACCCGAAGCTGTTCCATGGTTGTTAAAAACGCTTCATGGCCTTATCCATCTCACGTCGGGCTTCCTTTTCCTTGATAGTCTGCCGTTTGTCATATTCCTTCTTACCCCTCGCCAACACGATGTCGACTTTGGCACGGCCGTTATTATCGATGAATATCAATGTTGGAACAATGGTAAAGCCCGGCGCCTTGGTATCTTGTGCAAGGTTTCTTATCTCCTTTTTAGAAAGTAACAGCTTGCGGTCTCGCTTGACCTCGTGGTTAGCATGCGCTCCATAGAAATACGGCGAAATGCTCATGCCCTTCACCCATATCTCCCCATTGTTGATATAGCAGAATGCATCTACCAGCGAAGCCTTGCCCAAACGGATAGATTTTATCTCCGTACCCGTCAGTACAATGCCTGCTGTATATGTATCAATAAAGTTATACTCAAACGACGCTTTCTTGTTTCTTATCTGTACAGGACTTTTTTTTCGAAGTTCTATATTATTCTTGTTCATTGTCTATGATTGCAAAGTTTTCTATATGCTCATCGATATAATGAGCTACTTGTGAGGTGAATCCCTCTTCCCCTTCTACAAAAGCATCGTCAAAATCATCAAACTCTGCATACTTTTCGTATAGGGCATCAAACTCCTCCTGACTGCATTCCTGTTCTATTTCCTCGTGATAGAGATTATATAAGCGGTGGCTCTTGTGAATGATGCGGTACAACCCCTGAAGTCCCCAGTTGCGAACAGCTTTGTCGAATGGGTTCCTATAAATAAATTCCCCGTAGCCATTGTATATAAGTTGAATGAAACCTCCATTCATCACTTCGTCCCGAAGAGCAACATAACCTAATAATGTTATCTGATCAACATGAAGCTCTGCCATGTTTTCAGCATTCAGACCTCCTCCGATAGCACGGAGAATAGCTTCGGTGAAGACAGATATGAACTCGTCCATTCCCTCTTGTGCAGCTCGTCGCAAGTCAGCATCTTTTACCCTTACCTCTATCATTTTAATATACTTTATATGCAAAGTTAAACAATTAATACATGATATTGCCAACGCTTATGGTAAAAGGTTGTTAAAAATCCCGTCAAAACCACTGCCAAAACGCCCCTGTTTCTTTTATGAAAAGGTGAGAATGAAACATCCGTACACATAAATTTATGTATACGGATGTGTGTTATGAATTAACATTAAAATCTTAGTTTTGCTTAGATTTACATTCCTTGCAAATTCCTTTGTAATAGAGTTGCATCTCGTCGATCGTATGCCCATCGATATTTTTGGCACTTGCCAAAGTCGGTGCATCTTCGCCATAAAAATCATAGACGCGTCCACAGTTGCGACAATAGAAGTGAACATGCGGACGCACATCACCGTCATAGCATACGCGATGCTCGTCTATAGTAATCATGAGGGCTGCGTTGTGTTCAGAAAAAAGACGCAACGTATTGTAAACAGTTGTACGACTTAATGTACGTATTTCCTTGCAAATCCCTTGGTAAACTTCTTCTACCGTAGGATGTGTGTGATGCGTTAGCAAGTAGTCCATGATAGCTAAGCGCTGCATGGAAGGACGAATGCCACAGTCTACCAACCTATCGTATGCTGCTTGACTCATTATAAAAACTTATTTATAGTGTTATGGATTTCTAAACGTGTTGCAAAGATAAACATTCTAATTTAGCTATACAAACAAATTTGGATATAGTACATTCCCAATACAATATTTATCCAAAATTAAGAGAATTTAGAAGAAATGTCTATCATTTATCTATCTTTTATCCATTAAAAACTATATGTAAAACCTTTATTTGACACTTACCTCGGCTCCAGGATAGCATCTGAACTTGACTTTCTTGCCCTGCAAATCGCTTACAGTTAAAGACCATTGTCCATCCAGCACATATATGTTAGTCTTTCCCTTTTGGGGAGCAGCTTCTATGGCCTTCTTCAAGCTAAGATAATTACCACGCCCCTGTTTTGAGACAACATAATCGAAATGGACAATATGCTTTTTCAGAGCCTTGATATTCTTTCCCACGGCATCGGCAAGTAGTCCGGCAACAGCCCTTGCGCCGTAAACGTTATAGTGAGTATTGTCTTTCCGTCCTTGGGGCAAACTGGGCTCCTCTCCGGGTTTATACCACATGTGCAACTTACGAGAGCCAATAACTCCGAGTCCCTGTTCCAAATCATGAGTTATTTGGTTGGCATCTATGAACACAACTTCTTTTTGCTGAGCAACGTGCCGGGGAGAATCTTTATAGGCTCCGTGAGTATCTACCAGCGTATCAGAATTTACTTCCTCATCTGAGTAGACAACGTTGCGCAAGGATTCATCATCTACAGATGTGTCAATTTTGTTAAAAAAGTTACGACGAACCACACAATTAAACAATACAGGGATACCCCCTTTAGCCCGTGTTTCATCCACGTAACGGGCTAAGTGGGCATCAAATGTTGTTCCGGGATCGGTATGACGGTCGGCCTTGGGTTTTTCATCATTATGGCCAAATTGTATAAAAACATAATCGCCTGGCTTGATTTTATCAAGTACCTTCTGCCAACGTCCCTCGTTCAGAAAGCTCTTGGACGATCGTCCGTTCACAGCATGATTGTCTACGAGCACATTCTCGTCGAAAAATCCCTGTAACACCATACCCCAGCCACGCTCCAACGTTTTTTCGGGGTTCGATTTCTCGGCTGCCGTGGAGTCTCCTATAACGAAGATTGTGGTCTGCTTCTTGCTGGATGTAAAGCAGAGAACCAAAGCCAGCAGACTCATCATGGAAAACATTTGCTTCATCGCTTTCATGCCGTTTCTATTTGAAAGCCCCCGACAAATTCTCTGCGAGTCGGAGGAATCAGATGATGTTCTGTGTTAATTGTTAGCTCCGACTATTGTTATCAATTCTTCTGCCGTCACCAATTTTTGTTCGCCGGTGGTCATGTTTTTAAGCGTAACCTTTCCTTCTGCCATCTCGTTTTCTCCAGCCAAGGCCACATATGCTATCTTCTTTGCATCAGCATAGCTCATCTGTTTCTTCATTTTCGCCTTGTCCGGATACATTTCTGTACGGATATTTGCCGCACGTGATTGGGCGATAATGGGTAGGCAGTAGGCTGTTTCCTTCTCACCAAAGTTGATAAAAAGCACTTGGGTAGCCGACACCGCTTCCTTGGGATAGAGCTCGAGCGTATTGAGCACATCGTAAATCCGGTCTGCCCCAAACGAGATTCCCACGCCCGAGAGTCCCGGCATTCCAAAAATGCCCGTCAGGTTGTCGTAGCGTCCACCTCCTGTTATTGAGCCTATCTCAGTGTCGAGAGCCTTCACCTCGAATATAGCACCCGTGTAATAGTTTAGTCCGCGAGCCAATGTGAGGTCGAAATCCATCTCACTGTTCAGTCCGATATTCTTTAAGGTGTCGAGTATGAAATGCGTTTCCTCAACGCCTTTCATCCCTATTTCCGATGTTTTCAACACGTCGGAAATCACCTTAAGCTTTTCTTCATTAGAGCCTTTCATGGCTATAATAGGCTGTAATTTTTCTATCGCCTCTTCCGATATACGATTGTTGCGCAGTTCTTCATTTACATTGTCAACTCCAATCTTATCGAGTTTGTCTATGGCCACTGTGATATCGACAATCTTATCGGCTTCGCCTATCACCTCAGCAATACCCGTAAGAATCTTGCGGTTATTGATTTTGATAAGCACACGAATACCCAAGCGCTTAAAAACCGTATCCACGATCTGCATCAATTCCACCTCATTGAGGAGTGAATCGGAACCGACCACATCAGCATCACACTGGTAGAACTCCCGGTAGCGACCCTTTTGCGGACGGTCAGCGCGCCACACCGGCTGAATTTGATAACGTTTGAAAGGCAGCTGTAACTCATCACGGTGCATCACCACATATCGTGCGAAAGGAACCGTAAGGTCATAACGCAACCCCTTTTCGCACAATTTGGTCTGCAAATGCAGTGGATTGCGCTCCTGAAGCTCACTATCGGTTATGCCCTTAAAATAATCTCCAGAATTGAGAACCTTGAACAAGAGTTTGTCTCCCTCATCACCATACTTACCCATCAGGGTTTGCAGCTTTTCCATGGAGGGAGTTTCTATCTGCTGAAAACCATAAAGGGCATAAACCTCCTTAATGGTGTCGAATATATAATTTCTCTTTGCCATCTCCTCAGGCCCGAAATCTCGCATACCCTTGGGGACGGATGGTTTGTTTTTTCCCATTGTTATTATTTGTTTCTGACTATGGTTTGCTTTCTATCCGGGCCGATGGAGACAATCTTGATAGGTGTCTCCAACTCAGCTTCGAGGAACGATATATAATCCTTGAACTCCTTGGGGAACTGCTCCTCATCAGTAAATTTGGTCATGTCGGTCTGCCATCCCTTCAATTCTTTGTATATGGGCTTCACGTGGTCTATTTCGTATGGGAAGTCGGACGTACGTGTTCCGTCGGGAAGCTCGTATTCCGTGCATGCCTTGATGGTCTCGAAGGTGTCAAGCACATCACTCTTCATCATGATCAACTCAGTAACTCCGTTCACCATAATGCTGTAACGAAGCTGCACGAGGTCTACCCATCCGCAACGGCGTTCACGTCCCGTCACGGCACCATACTCATGCCCCAGGTCACGAAGACGCTTGCCGGTCTCATCGAAAAGTTCTGTCGGGAACGGACCTGCCCCAACTCGTGTGCAATAGGCTTTCATAATACCGTAGACGTTACCAACTCGATTTGGCCCAATACCCAGCCCTATGCAGGCTCCGGCACATACGGTGTTGCTCGACGTAACAAACGGATAGCTGCCAAAATCAACATCGAGCATGGTTCCCTGTGCGCCCTCACACAAAATATGTTTACCCGCTTTAAGCTGCTTGTTTATCTCGTGTTCGCTATCTACTATCTTGAAGTTGCGAAGGTATTCAATACCTTTCAACCATAGTTTTTCGGTCTCTTCAAAACCCTCGAAGTCGGTCCAGCCCATAGACTTCAACATCTTGATATGACGTTCTTTATGGGCTGCATATTTTTGGTCAAAGTTTTCCAGAATATCGCCCACACGAAGGCCATTACGGCTAACCTTGTCGGTATAAGTTGGGCCGATGCCTTTACCGGTTGTTCCTACCTTGTTCTTACCCTTGGCAGCCTCTAATGCACGGTCAAGGATTCGATGTGTGGGCATGATAAGATGTGCCTTGCTCGAAATGTGCAGACGAGACTGCAGCTCATGCCCGCTTTTTTCCAAGTACTTGGCTTCGCCCATGAACAAGTCGGGAGCCAAAACCACACCATTACCAATAATGTTTACCTTTCCACCTTGGAAGATTCCCGATGGGATACTACGCAAAACATACTTCTCTCCTTCAAATTCCAACGTATGGCCTGCATTCGGTCCACCCTGAAAACGAGCCACAACGTCATAATTAGGGGTCAGCACGTCTACTACCTTTCCTTTTCCTTCATCTCCCCACTGCAGTCCTAACAGGACAGCAACTTTACCAGTATTCATACGCTTTATTAAAGTTATATATTTTCTTTTTACTTCTTTCCATTTAAGCTGCGTTGCCGAGTCAACTTCGACTGACAGCTGCTGCAAACGCCATAGATATAGAGCGTGAACCCCTCCTTCCTGAAGCGGTAAAGCCTCGACGAGTTGATAACTGCCTCTACATCGGGCAACACCACTTCGGTTACTTTGCCACACATGGTGCAAATCCGATGACTATGTGAGTCGTTACGCAGTGCTGCTTCGTATTTGGTCTTGTCAGCAAGCCTGTGTCTTACCACAAGGTGTATCTTTTGGAACAACCGCAGCGTGTTGTACAGCGTTGCCCGGCTCACTATAAACTTCTCATCCTCCAGCACCTTGTTCAGCTCCTCCACCGTGAAGTGTCCGTCGATGTCGTAAATGGCCTTAAGAATGGCATAACGCTCCGGTGTTTTTCGTCTGGCGGTTATCTCAAGATAACCGTCAAGTATCTCCCGGGCATTATCAAGCATTTTGTTTTTTACCATAGCATCAATA
>CAYVGR010000019.1:0-21446 GCA_964450065.1 uncultured Prevotella sp.
CTACATATTCATAAGGCAAGTAGTCGTTTATTTCTCCAATATAAATTTCAAACATCTCATCTGCTGTTTTCATACTACTTCTCCTCCAACTCTTTCAATTTCTGCTGTGCTTTAAGTTCGGCTAGTTCTTTTTCCAGCTCCGCAATCCGCTTGTCTTTGTGTTTACAGTCATAACAAGCCACGTGGTTGCCTAAATCTGCCATTGTTATAGTTTTTAACTCTTTCTCATTCATTTTATTAATTTTTCTTAGTTCTTTTAATTGTTTTTTTGTTATAGCCATCCTAATTCCTCCATTTCCTTTGTAATAGCGTCCCCAACGTCGCCGATATGCTCTTTATCAATTATTGACATAAAGCAAAAAATACAAGCAGGTTTATGAACACCTATACTTACATCTTTATATAATGGCTCGCCTTTCTTTGCACCATCACAATAAAAACACTTTAATTTTTTCTTTTCATCTGCTGTCATAACTACTCCACCTTTTCTATTATATCGGCTTTTATTAAGTCTTGCATTGCTTTATCTATTCTTTCTTTTCTCCAAGACCATTCATAACACTTTTCTATTTCTCTATTTTCTAAAATGCTAATTAGTGGGTAAAACTCTCAACCGCCAGTCGCAATTCTATGCCCATCCATATACTCTGGTTCTATATAATCTCTTGACCATTTACTTGTTAAAACATCTTCACTATCTTTCTTGTGCTTTCTGAACCCAAACTTCTCTAACTCTTTTAAATCTACACTGTCTTTTATTTTTACTCTTTCCATATTATACTTGTTTAATCCTTTCTATTACTGTAAGCTCTTGCCTCTTTTCTATTTAGGTTGTCTCCTTATGTGCTACACTTGTTTATGCTCTTAGCATTATTTCTTTAAGTTTATCTTTTGCTTCTTCTATAGTATCAAATGTAAACATATCTACTAGTCTGTCCCATATAATTGCTTCTATAATATATGTATATGTAGTTGGGAATATATGAGATAGCTGATTATAATCGTATGTATCTAGAATCTTATGAGTATTATGATATTCCATCTTTTCTTTAATGTTGCTTTTAAATTCTTCTCGTATCCTGAACAATGTGTTGTCTTTTATTAATTTAGTTCCATCTTGTGATAATAATATCATTTATTCTTACTCCTTATCTACATAATTTACATATTGCCAAGACTGTGGCGCTCTTTTAAGTGGTATGTATTTTGGTAGTTCTTCCTCATTAAACATCCAACCAAACATTCCAATCTCTGCAACATCTTTGTTGAATACTTTGAATTCGCTTAATTTTTTCGGTTCATCATATACTTTCAGGTCTGATATATGCCAAGCATAACCTTTTTTATTTAAACCAACATATTTAGATACTTCTTCATATGTTAATGCAGATTTTTCAAGGTTGTGAGCACTCCAATATTGAACACTCCCATTTTCAAAAACAGAAAAATCGTCTATATTATTTAAAGTAAACTCAGCAACAACTTTTCCGTTCATTATATTATTGCCATGCAGTCCTAATTCATATTTATCATTAACTTTTTTAAGTTCGTGTAAATAGATATCTTTAAACTTAATTGCTTTTGTGCAGTAAATATAAACCTTTGCTGGCAAATCACATTTTGGCATTGTCTTTCTTATCTCAATAGTCTTTTCGCCATTTAATATTTTCTCTACCCATTGTGGCTGGATGCTTATCAAAATCTCTTTCATATTATTTCCTTTTAGATCATAACTCCTTTTATTTTGGTAAATCTCTTCGATTTCTAACCGCTGTGAATTCATATTCTGAATCTACCCATTTTTCACCGTCATATACTTTTGGCATAGCTGTAAAGTCTCTATGATGGAATCCTCCGACTTCATTCACTACCTTAACTTCTTTAGGTTCTAATTCAGACTGCTCTTTATTATACTCCCACCAGAAAGTATCCCCATTTTTAATTCTTACGAAATATCTCATTCCATCTTCATTATCTGAGACTTCTTTAAGATTTCTTTCGTGCATGCTTTCTAAGCCATTGTTTGCATAGAACATTGCTCTATATTCTCGTTGCATATATTCAAACATATTTCTTTCAAACTGGTTTTCAAAATCCTCTAATGTTTCTTTAATCTCTTCTGGAGCTTCTTCTTCTATCTCAAATATTGAGTTAAATAATGAATACGGTATATGTATCCAAAACTTTTCTCTTTCATCTTCCATATCCTCAAACATAACGCACATCATGTTCAATTTTGAAAGAATAGAATTGTCTTTGCTATCACAATATCCGATAGCGTTTTCCCATTTCCTATATGAATTATCCATAGAATGAAGTTCGTATATAAATTTTCCTGTTGATAACTTTTCTAATTTAATTTTCTCTCTCATATTATCTTCTTTTAACTTCCTATTAGATCATAACTTTCTTTATCCGGTAATTCCTCTAGTAGTATTGCTTTACCTGTTTTACTTGTTAGAATGTAGTGAAAATAACCATGAGCTATATCTTCTTCCTGTCTCATCTTTTCTGTTATCTTCTCTAATTTAAATACTTCTCCCTTTCGAGCATATCGTATCCCGCCTTCTTCTTTATCTTTATCTAAATATCCGTCATTATCATATAGTGTATGCTTTAATTTAAATTTCAGTTTCTTACTCATTTGAATCTATCTCCTTTTCTTTTGAATCTACTTCTTTTTCTATATCCATTAACTTATCTATATTTTTTATAACCTGCTTTATTGATATAGGTGATTGCACCCATTTTAAGACATCTATAAACAATAATTCGAAAACTGATATATCTTTCTTTTTACCTGCATTAGTCATTAACTTAATGCCTTCATCCATATATATAAACTTATACTCACTTTGTGCATAATCTTTAAGTAATTCTTTTAGTACTTTTAATCTAGCTAAATGTCTTATTGATAAATCTGGGAACCATTTCACCACTTTATCCATGTCATGTTCTTCATATCTAGTTTTTATAGATGGTAAATATATTTTATTATTTGTCTTATCTACTTTTGTAATTACTCTTCTACCAAAATTATCGCTTATACTAAAATTTTCTTTATCATTTAAAAGTAATACGCTATCTCCTATTGAGAATAATTTATGTTTTAAATTGTTTAAGTTCAACATGTTCATTAATCCATATTCTTCTTTATGGTAAAATATATCCGGAGATAATTTATAAGCATCATATAATAATTCATGATCTTTAATAGTAACTAAACCATCTTTTATATCTTCTACTATATAATCATTACCGCATAAGTATTGTAATCCTATAGGAAAAGATTCTACTGATGTATCTATATTTCCATAGTAATCTAATCCAAATTCTTTTTTTAATTGTTTCATAGTTTTTACTGTAACTATATCACCTTTTTTAAGTCTCATCCTTTTCTTCTCCTATCTTTATTATCTAACTTACAGATATTACGAAATTAAATATTTTTATGAATTCTCTTATATATAAAGACGCACTTGCGATAAATAGCATAATAAGTATCCATTTTAGTACTTTATCTCCCATAATTTTCTCCTACTTAATAATTATTATATTTTCTTCTGCTCTTGTTATAGCTGTATATAACCACTTATATCTATTCTCTCCGAAAACTCTACTTTCGTCAAATAGTAATACATTCTTAAATTGACTACCTTGTGATTTATGAACAGATATTGCATAACCATACTCGAATCTATTTATTTGTTTTTGTACGTATGATCTTCTTGATGCTTTTCTTAAGTCTCCATAATCTTGTGCTTCGTTTATTAATCTGTTTAAATATTCCATATCTTGATATCGAATTGAAGCTCTAGGTTTATGATAATACTCTTTAATAAATATACCAGGATCTATTATTATATTGTCCGTATAATGTTTTAAAAATTCGGGTTTGAAACTTATATTTGATAATTTTCGATCGCCATTAAACCCTACTTCAACATCTTTCTCTATATATCCTATCATTCCATTTACTAAATTATACTCGCCAGAGTTCCCTAATGGTTGTTCCCAGTCATTCTGCATTGAAATTATCTTCTCTCCAGCTCTTGGTAATTCTTTAGTATCTATTCCTTTTAATTGTCTATACATATTATTCAATGCATGTCTTGTTGTGTTTTTCCCACAGAGTATTTGGTCAGCTTCTACCATTAGCTTGCTTAACCATTCTTCATTTACATCTTCTTCTCTTAAAACTAGGACATTTCCATAATCCCCATAAGGTAAATCATTCCCATGTCTAACATAATTAGCTAGTTCTATAATACTATTTCCATCTGCTTGTCTTACAATCTCTTCTAATTCCGCATCTGGATTGTTTAATAATTCATTAGTTCCTTCTTGCACTGGTGGTAATTGTCCTTTATCACCGCTGCATAATATCGGTATATTAAAGCTTAATAGATCTTCGAATATTTCTCTACTTACCATGCTGACCTCATCTACAACGATAAGTTTATATGGTTTATCTAGTTCTTTTTTTAAATTAAACTCTACTTTTTCTACTAATACCCATTCACCGTCTATTAGCTGCTCTTCCTCTATTGTATTTGCCTCATATATTAATCTATGTATAGTGCTTGCTTGTGTTCGTCCTTTCTGTATTAACACAGTTGCTGCTTTCCCAGTAGGGGTTACAAAAGCTACTAATTCTGGATCTATTTTTAGGTAATTATTTACTACATAATCTACTGTAAATGTTTTTCCTGTTCCTGCATATCCAGATAAAATAAAGAATGGACGGATTTTTAGGTCGTACCATTCTTGTATCTTTTCGCATGCTTTTTTTTGGTCTTTAGTTAACTCTATCACTATTTTTATTTCCTTTGCTATTCTTTCTGCGCTATTGCTATCTGTAAGCTCCACTTATACACTTTTAATTTATTCTCTAAAGCTTTTAATTGCCTCATTTGATTCTTTAATTCTTTTTTATCTAAGCTTGTATTAATTTTAAACTTATCAATCTCTTCTAAATCAGGCTGTGTTAATCTAATTTGATTGAATTCTTCTAGTTTTGTTGCTGATTTGATTACTTTATCTACACCTACTTCAAGCTCATATATACTTCCTGGACCTATAGTATCTCCAATATGCTTACTGCCAAAGATAGCTAATGCTTTATCTCTACTTGAAGCTTCTATTATTTCATAGCCTTCTATATTTCCTTTAGTATACTCGATTAAAAATGCTTTCATTTTTATTATTCCTTATTTTCCTCTGCTATTTCTTGCTCTCTTATAGCTTCTCTATTCTCAATCTCTTCTTCTATGTAGTTTTCTATAGCATCTGAGAACTCTGTCCCTAATTTATCTCTTATAATTTCTATTAAATCGTCATTATTTAAGATATTATATATTTGCCCACTGTTATCCTTTAATAACATATCTTATTTACTCCTTATCTTGTTCCATATACTTACTAGCTAATGAGTTTACTAATCTAGTTTGTGAATCTGTTAATAGCTCTATATGTATCTGTAATCTTGTTATATCTTCCTGTTGTGCTCTAATTAATTTTTCTGTAGCCTCTTCTGTTAACTTTGCAGTATTTTTTAAGTCTTCGATTTCTTTACTCTGTTCTTCGATTTTTGATTTATATTCAGAAGTGACAGCTGTTAGATATTCAATCTCTTCAATTAATTCTCTTTTAGTGCTTCTTTCTAAGTTTTTATTTATTTTTTCCTTTTCCATTTTTGTCTCCATTTAGATTTTTTTGTTTTCTCTTCTTTCCTTATATACCTTTTAATTTTAGATCTCCTCTTAGTTATTTGATCTTGTAGATATTTCTTACCGCCAATTCTATTTATATACTTAAGCTGCAATTCAGATAATTCATATAAAGCTGATAGTTCTTCTTTTTTATCTATTAAACTATCTATGTATTTAAGTTTATGGTTTATATGTTTTCTATTATAATAATACTGGTTTTTATATTCTTTAATATTATTTCTTCTTCTATTGTGAACTAGAAGCTCTTGTGATAACCTTTTATTTTTTTCTTCTAATTTAGCTATTTCTCTTTCTTTTTTCTCAATTTCAGATATCCCGTATTCGATTTCTTCTATTCGCTTATTAAATGTATACTGTATTTGTTCCAGTAAATATATCCAATGTTTCCTATCTATTTTTTCATTTGTATTTAATTTTGATATCATAGATTCTACTGTTTTATTTAAATCATCTAATGTACTCAACTTAATCTCTCCATTTTTAACGTATTACTTTATCTTTTTTATTTTTTAATCATTTTTTAAACTTATTTATTAGAGATTCTCTTTTAAATATATCTTTAATAACTGGAATCATTTCTAATTCCACTAAATGTGTTAATAATATATCACAGGTTTCTCTCTGCTCTACAGGATCTTCTATTTCTCCTATTAAGCTAACTATATCAAATGCTTTTATTGTAAAAGCTCATAACATTTTCCTTAAATTCTCTTTCTGTAAGTCCGTCACTTATAGTACCTCTTGTTTTAAACGTGTTATCTCTCTTATTTATCTTAACTCTCTTATCTATCTTAATTAATATATATAAAGCTTTTAAAAGCTTTAATAATAGATATCTTAGATATCTTAGATAATATACATATAGATATACCAGTTAAATAAAGAAGTGTTCCGTGGACGTTTTAAAAGAATGGGACTTTTTTCAAATACTCTGTTTCTTTCCTAAAATATTCTAATTGATTTTCATCTTGTATTGATGATATTATTCTAACATCTCTCTCAATACATATCTCTTTTACATCTTCTTGTAAAAAGGTAATATCTCCAATGTTTTCCATATCTATAATTAAATCTTCTTCTAATATTCTACCGTCAATAAAGATATCTATTTCTGAACTGTCTGGTTGCATCATTTCTAAGGATCTTTTTATTGATTTATTTAATAAATCTATTTTATCTTCAACTCTTGCGAAAATCTCATACCTGGCAGCGTCCCTTTCATATCTAAACAGAAATTTAACTATACCATTACTTCCCTTTCCTAGTAGATGCTGACTAATATAAATTGATTTCATATTTATTAACTTCCCCATATCTTTCTTCTACTTCAATAAAAATATTACTCGTCTGTAAGTTTATTTTTGTTACTTGTAAATCTAAATCATGTACAATCTCACTAATGTCAGTTATATCATAAATTTTAGTTTGCATAACTGGTTGTATAACTTTATTTTTACGCTCTATCTTAACTGGCATTGAAACATCCTCTTCATATTTAATTAATTCTAATAATTCTCTTAATGTCATAATTTTAATACTCCTTTTGTTAATATTATCTAATATTCGACCTCTCTCCAAGCGTTTTACTTACGAGAGAGATATTTTATTTCTTTTTAATGTATTTATGTTATATTTATTTAACTCTTTAATCCCTTACGATCTACCAATGATATAGATTTAACTGGATTGGATAACTCTTACCACTTCTCCCAGATAATTAACCTCAACTGCAGTTAAATAGCCTCCATAAGCTGCTTCGGTATCAATTCCTATATCTCCATTTATTGTCTTATATATTTCTTTTCTAGGTGTATGTCCAAAGATAGTTTTCTTTATACCTTTCTTTTTAAGATGGGTTATGTGATTTCTATCTCATAGAATCTTCTCTCTATCTGCTTCTTTCATATCGATTTCAGCATAACCGGAATGAGTTACTATAAAATTATCAGCTTCGAAATATAAGTCCATTAAAGGAGCTAATCTTGCGTAATCTTCTAAAAACGCTTCCATTACTTCTTCATCTGATTTTTCTTCCCCGTATGAGTTTAAAGTATTTATACCACCATTACTCATCCACCAAGCTATATACCTGGTCATTAAACCATTTTCTAATACTTGTAAGACCATATCTTCGTGATTTCCTTCTAATAAGATTATTTTATCTTTATTATTATGTTTTAAATCAATTAGGTAATTTATAACTTCTTTTGATTTAGGTCCCCTGTCAATATAATCCCCTACAAATATTATATTTTTATAATCGCTTACTTCTACCTGATTCATTATTTGCTTTAGTTTATCATATTGCCCATGTATATCTCCAATTATAAGATATTTTAACATACTATCTCCCTTAGAGATACTTACGCTCTCTATTCTTATTATTGTTCTTAAGTAGTTAGTTACCACTACCTTTAACGTCTTTCTCTCTTAAGTAATTCTCTTTGCAATTAAAAGAAGAAGCTATTCTATTCAGCTTCTTCTAGTAAGTTTATTTTATTAGTATATTCTTCGTCAGTAATAATCTTTCTCTTCAAAGCTTGTTCATATAGCTTAATAACTACTGGTTTAGGATTATATGGGAAGTATGGTAGATTATTCTCTGCTTTCCTAATAGCATTCTTTAAGTAATTATCATGCATTTCTTCAATATCTACTTCTGTATTAGTAGACTCACTATATCATTTCATATAAATACTCTCCTATTTTAATCTATCATTATGTATTTTATTTAATGCCATTGCTATCTTTAAGTTATGCTTGTCTTCTTTATCTTCTAATCTTTCCATTAATTCTCCTAGCCTAGCTTGATTAAGTTCTAAATAAGTCTTAAGCTCATAGTTAGATAAAGATTCTAATTGTTGTACCATTCTTATCCTCCTTATATTATATACCTGAGATTCTTATCCAATGATCTAATTGTTCTTCTAAAAGCTCATCACTTACATCGAAAGTATCTGAAGTATTTGTAATATTAACTATTAACTGACTTAAAGTCCAATCTGGAAATTTATTCCACAATTTATTAATTTTAAGAGCTATCCTATCAACTCTTTTTGGGTCTCTTATCTTGCTCATTAATTTCCCCCTAATCTGTAGTGCCCGTCTTCAGTCACTATTAAATATAAATCGTATTCATTTATGATAAAATTAGGTTCATCTAAAAACTCTTCTAACTTATCTCCATCTGTAAATACTAAATAGTCGTAATGATCCATTATGTGATCTAATTTATATCTTCCTGCTTCTTCTTTATTAGTTGTATAATCACAGAAGTTTTCTTTCCAATATACTACCTCATCACCATATTTATGTTTATTACTTAAAATTAAATATTTATTTCTTCTCATACCGATCTCCATTTAATTTATTTTATTGAGCTTCTTCCATATCTGGCTCTACAGCGTCTTCTTTAATAATTCCTTCTAATACTTTAAAGTTAAATGATTTAGCTTTAAAGGCTTTAAATGTTTCTCTATTATCTATTCTAACAATAACGCCTTCTCTAATATGAGTCTTTCCTATTAGATCTGCACCATCTATATG
Source organism: uncultured Prevotella sp. (assembly GCA_964450065.1). GTDB lineage: Bacteria > Bacteroidota > Bacteroidia > Bacteroidales > Bacteroidaceae > Prevotella. Next base: position 9,279 of record CAYVGR010000019.1, read on the forward strand.
TTTATTTACTTTCTTTCTTAACATCTGTTTAGTTGTGAATATAAACTTCTCTAATATAAGAACATGCTCTAATCCCATTTCTGCAGCTCTTTTTAATACTAGTTCTGTTGGATACTCTACTACATATCCATCCTCATTTGTCATTGTCATTCTATATATGTAGATATTATTTAGTTTAGATTCATCATATTGAGTGCCTAGCGATTTACCTTGAGCTGGAGATGTAACTAACTCGCATCCGTATGTAAATTTAGTAGTAGGTCCATATTGTTTAATAAACTCTTTGTCTTTAGTTTTCCTATTATCACATTCTGGCATAATTAGATTACCTGTATCCGTATAGCCAACTACTTCATAGTAAACAGTTTCGCCTTTATGTAACTTGCCTTCGAAATAGTTATGCCATTTCTTTCTAAAGCCTTCTGTTCCATAATAGCCTTCTTTTACTTCTTCCATAGTTCCTAAATTAACTCTTCTTGTACCTGTAACTAATTCATATTTTCTATTATCTAGCTTTAACAGCCTTTGCCACCATTTAGGTTTTGATTGCTTTAATGTGTAAGAAGTTCTTTGAGACGTCCCGTGCATCTTTAATGAGATATAAATAGTATCACCTTTTCTAAACTCGTCCATATTATAATCTAACTGAGCTGTACTTTTGTGCTCTAAGAAGAAAGGATATTCATTTGCTTTTGCTTTCTTTTTACCTAAAATGTTTTGATGAGTATTTACTTTTAATCCTCTAGGTATATATTTCTCACAGATTACTTCTCCATTTAGAACAGTAATTGTATCACCTTCTTTTAATTTGCTAGTATCTGTAAAGTTTTCTAAAGAAGATAGTTTCATAAATAAACCATCTGACTTTTCGCCTCTTAATTTAATAGCTTTGATATTTCTTTTATCTGGATCCAAGTATCCGCCAACTTCATTGCCTTGACTATCTTTCTTTCTAACCAAGTTATTTTCATCTGCGAATCTTTCCCCTAACTTACCATCAGTTGGAAAGTAAATACCTAATTCATTATCTTTATAGTCTAATCCCACTATAACTGTATTCTCGAAACATTCCCCAACTAGCAATCTATCTGCTTTAGAGTGTTTTCTCACATTTTTAATTCTTGTAATGTATGCTTTATACATTATTCATCTCCCTTTAATTTAAATTTCTTTCCATATCCGCCGTTATTGTCTATATGGTCTAATATTTCTTCACGATTGTATTCATCAATCGCCTGTCTCATTCTATTTATATCTCTATCACAGCAATCATTCCAAAACATATATAATCTAGATCCATATATGCGATAAGCGTCACATTTAAGTAAAATGAATATATTTTTTGGCTCACCGGTCAATATTTCCATTACTAATGATAATGCTCCTGGATTACCTTCTCCCATACTCATTGCTATATCTAGCGTTGTAGAAGTTAATTGTATTCTATCTCTCATTATTATTCTCCATTATTTCTTTTAATGTTTTTGGTTCGAAATCATTTACATCTACTCCAACGTTGTATGAGTTAGGTGGTGTGTAAGGTAAAGGATTATTATGTATATGACCATATAGTAGAATTGATCCATGAAAGGATTTATTCCAGGACAGCATAGGATAATGACATAATATAACTGTATGCCCTTCGTCTTTATGCTCTGATATATCTCTTACATATTCAAATCTAAATTCTGGATTACCTGACTTATCTTTTAAATAATGATCATGATTTCCTTTAATTAAATATTTCTTTCCATTTAATCTATTTAATATTTTATCTACTTCTTCCCACTTGTTCGCGAATATAAAATCTCCTAATATAAATACCTCATCTTTATTAGTTACCTTATTATTCCATCTTTTGATAAGTTCCTCGTTCATCTCTTCTACATTATTGAAAGGTCGATTACAATATTGTATAATGTTAGAATGATTGAAATGGGTATCTGCTATGTAATATCTCACTACTTACCTCTCATCTTTATTCTCGTACAATCTAAGATGTACTTGCTTTATTATTTTAACCAAGATTATCTAAGTATTTATCTAGTTCTTTCTCCAGTAAAGTATCCTCGAAATAGAAAGGGTCATCTCTCTTACTTACATTAACTATTAGCTGTCCTAATCTCCAATCTGGATTTTGTTCCCATAGTATTTTTATTTTAGAAAGTATTCTATCTATTCTCTCTTTTTCTCTCATTTTTCTTCTGCCTCTTTTTTTATAATTTCCTAATTCCATTTATTCTATTACTTCCAACTTACTATATGAAATCTATCATCTAATATATCTTCTAGTAAAGGTTTTATCTCGCACCATTTTAATCCGCCATTTCCACAACCTGGTCTAGGTAATAATACTTTATCATTTTCTTTTAATAATGCTTTAACCTGCATGCAGCTTCTTTTTATCAATTCTATATCTGCTTGTTCATACCAATTATGTTTAACTGGAAATGTTAAATAGGTAAAATTAGCTGTATCCTGTAAAGTGTTTACATTATTCCCTTTCATCCTAATTAGTTCTCCTAGCTTCTTTCTAGCATTAAGGTATCTTAAATTAAATTGATAAGCATTACCTCTGCCCATAACAGCTTCACCATTCTTTTTAACGAAGCCATTAGTTGATATGCAGACGTAATTATAATCTCCAGTTTCAGCTAATTGGAACATATCTCCAAATACTTCTACCATTTAATCTTTCCTCCTTATTTGTTCTAATGAGCTAATCTATCAGCTTCATTTAAAGTCAATAGATTATTAAACTTACGTTCTCCAAATATTTTCTTCCATTTATTTTTAGCTTTATCTGTATTCCAATTATATGGATGCATATGATAGTTTTCATAGAAGGCTTCTTCTATAGTAAATCCATTGCATATCTTCCAATACGCTCCTACGTTAGCATGTCCATAATATGAGCTTATGTTTGCATCTTTCTTATTAGGTACTTTAGTCCATAATTTACCTACATCGTGCAATTTAGATCCTTCTAGCATATTAGTCTTTTCTCTATCCCATAATCCATTTGGTAATTCTTCGTAGAATTTTTCGTTTAATGTATCATATACTTTTTTGCTATGTTCTCCTAAAGTATGTTTATGATGAGGATTATCTTGATCGAAATCTTTCATCTGAGAAATAGCTTCGTAACTTCGCATACCTTTATAATCAATTTCAGGTGAATATGTATCTAGATATATGTCATACCATCCTTCTTCTTTAAAAGGTATCTCGAAAGACTTCCAATATCTTTCCAATGCTTCTAAAGGTACTTTATGAGAGTTTTCGTCTTTATTTCTCTCTTCAAGTCTTCTAACGCATTCCTCATATGGAGTATTAACTATATGAGCTACTTTTTCATATTGCTTACCTACTCTTGTAAAATACCCTTTCCTACTTTTCCTTGATATGTTAGTAGCATCTGCTATTACCCAATGCCCCTTTTCTAGCCAGTAGTTAATATCTGCATAATATTTATTGAATACTTTTTCATTTGTATCTAATTCTGGATATTGTTTTCGTATAGTATCGCTTGATACTATGTTCACAAATTCTTGATATATTTCTTCTATATTTTGTGCTATTTTTTTAGCTATAGTACTTTTACCACTCGCTTGTAATCCTACCATGACTATTAATTTGCTCATAACTTACTCCTTTGTTTAGTTCTTAAAATTATATAATTATATACCTTACTTATATGCTATATGTCTTTTAAATAAAGTCATATTACTTTATCTCTTTTACTAATAATCTGTAATGAAATACTTGAATGTTATAACCGCCTGCTGATATCGTTTCTATTCTTGCTTTACCTTTATCTCCGATTACTACCCCATCTAATTCGCCTTTTTCATTCACTTTTAAATGTTTAGCGTCTGTAATCTTGCCAGTTATGTTTTCTACTCTCTTTATCAAACTTAATATTTTATTCTCTTTATCTTTTTCTATTATCTCTCTTATTTTTAAAGTTGGATTAGTTGAGTTTAATAATTGCTGCATAATTGGATCAATATATTCTAATTTAATTTCTTTATATTTAGTTCTATGCTCTGTAGAATCTATTTCTAGCTTATTATATTGATCATTAATATTATTTATTTTCTTTCTATATTCTGATAATCTATCTATATACCATTTAATTACTTTATCCGCCCAGTCATCTAAGAAATCTTTTATAACTGCAGGTACTTCATTATCTATTTTATTTAACTTAGCTTCATAGTCAGCTATTGCTTTTTCCCATTTAGCTATAGCTTGTTTTATAGTCTCTAACTTCTTTTCTGCTTGTACTAGATCATCTTTACTATTATCTAAATCACTTAATGCCCAGTACAAGTCTGGATTAGTTCTGAAATCCGCTAATTTATTATCTCCATCTCCACCAAGTTTAATATACTGCTGTTCTTTCTTTGTAATTCTGTCTTTATGTCTTTGTATTAGTGCTAATTGTTTTCTATATGCTTCTTTTGATTTATTTAATCTATTCTCCATAGTAACCACCTCTTTCTTTATATAATTAATTATATACTATTACCTTGTTTTAATCAACTAAAATCAATGATTTATATAAAGTATTTAAAATAGTTTCATGTTATTTTTTATAAGGTAATATGCTTTGATTTTTACCTTATATATAAAAAAAGAAGTGTTTTGGCTATTCACTTCTCTTTTCTATAATGGTACCCCGTACAGGATTCGAACCTGCGAATACGTGATAGAAAGTCACGCGTCTTAGACCTCTTGACTAACGGGGCATATTAGCTGAATTATTCTTTTATAATATCATTTTAGTAACTAATTATTACTATATTATATTAAAGGATTAAATCCAAATAGAAATTCTATTAGGCTTTCTCCTAAAGGTATTTGTTTTCTTACTGTAGAATGATAGCTTCCATAATCTTTTATAAAAGCGTTTAAAAGTTTTGACGCTTCTTGTTTTGCTATACTTAATTTTTCATAAGCTTCTTCTACTTCTTTTGCTCTTACTTGTCTTTCTAGTCTTTTTGCTTCTAACTCTTTTAACTCTTCTTCTCTTCTTTTTGCAAGTTCTTCTTGCTTTTGTTTAAATTCTTTTTCTGCAGTTTCTAATTCTTTAACTGTATCGAACTGCTTATTTAGTAATATTGAGTGATATTTATATTTCATGTGTTAATAATCCTCCTCTGCTTTGATTATTATTTTTTTAGTTACTAAAATGATATTGGTGGGGCATCTAGGACTTGAACCTAGGACCTACCGGTTATGAGCCGGGTGCTCTAACCAACTGAGCTAATACCCCTGATTGAGAGAAAGACTAACTATTTTTTAAGGAGGTGTTACTTATGAAAAAACAATACCAAAGGTTTTGATTATGGTCTTAATGTAGTAAGGAATACTTGCTTTAAGTCTTTCTCTCTTCCTTACTTACTACATATACCTATGTTTTTCAGATAATGTTCTATATTGGTAGCAGTAGGTAGATTCGAACTACCGATCTCCTGAATATGAGTCAGGCGTACTAGGCCACTATACTATACTGCTTTAATACCTCTACTTTATGTACTAATGGTGCCAGAGACAGGACTTGAACCTGTAAAACCTAGTTTCTAAGACTAGTATGTATTCCGATTCCATCACTCTGGCTTGTTTAATTTAATGGTAGCGGAGGTCAGATTTGAACTGACGACCTTCGGGGTATGAGCCCGACGAGCTTCCGAACTGCTCTACTCCGCAATATAAAGATGAATACCACACTAATGTTTATTCCTTTTTTATACTCTATATAATAAGCATGCTCTTTCGATTAATTATATAGTAGTTGGTTTCTGTTCTTCTATTGATTTTATACTGAACATTTCTTTCATCTTATTTTATTAATGGCAGGCCCTGCAGGATTCGAACCCACACCCGCGGCTTTGGACACCGCTACCCCGGATTTGAAGTCCGGTGTGCTACCTTTACACTAAGGACCTAAGTGGGCAGCTTATCCCATTTCTATCTACTGCCCTTCGTTTCTTTAATGGCTCCCCAAGGTGGATTCGAACCACCGACTCCTTGGTTAACAGCCAAGTGCTCTACCGCTGAACTATCGGGGATTATTTAGCATAATTTATGCTAATTTTTATGGTACTGAATGACGGACTTGAACCGCCAACCTCCTGCTTGTAAGGCAGATGCTCTCCCATTTGAGCTAATTCAGCTTACTCTCTCTCATTTTCGTATTGGGGATTAGGTACTAAGTTTCCGTCTTCATCTTCTATAAATAAGCTATCTTCTTGCATATTACTCTCCTTGTATGTTTTAATTGGTAGGACTACTAGGGATCGAACCTAGATCTAAAGCTTAGAAGGCTCTTGTTTTCTCCAATTAAACTATAATCCTTTATGGGGTGAAGTATGAGATTTGAACTCATATCTTTCAGATCCACAGTCTGACGCTTTACCTATTAAGCTAACTACACCATCTATGCTATCCTTTTTTACTCGGCGATAGCTTTCCTATGGCGGAAGACAGAGGTGTCGATCCCCATACCTTTCCAGGTACCGCTAGTTTTCAAGACTAGGTTGCAGGCCGCTGCAATTTATCTTCCTTATTATGATTACTGCGATATGTTCTTTATTTTTATTTGGCGATCCCTGGGGGATTTGAACCCCCGATCTCTAGCGTGACAGGCTAGCGCTTTAAGCCGGACTAAGCTAAGGGACCTAATGGTGGAGTTAAAGAGATTTGAACTCTTGACTTCCTGCGTGCAAGGCAGGCGCTCTGGCCGGGCTGAGCTATAACCCCTTACTATTTATCTAAGTATTTAAATATGACTTTAAAGTAATTCTCTTTCTTAAGTATTCTTAATTTGTTTGACATATAATGAAGATAATGTTTTTTTATGCTCTTGGACATTCTTTTAAAAGATCTAGTTATCTCTCTTTCTTTAACTCGTAATTCTTTTCCAGTTATATTAGCTGTAAGTTCTTCTTGTGCCTCTATTAACCATTCTTTTGTCCACTCCACTATGTCAGCAATGTTAAAATCTATTTTCATGCTATCTCCCTTTATAAAAAATGTTGGTTATGGTATAGACCCACCGCATTACTACGATGCAAAATCTATACCGCCAACATTGAGAACGATATCACACCAAACATTCTCTCTTTTTTAATCTCACTTTCGCAGAGGTTTCGGCAATCTGTACACAATTGCAACGGTGTGTTTTTTACTCGACCCTAGGACGCGAAGGACCTAGGATATGATCAACAAAAGATATTAAAATACCTTTTGTACTCTCCTTACTTTAATGTAAGTGAGTTTTAATTGTCCAATCCATAGAAAGTCCAATTTTTAGCTTACGACTACTATCTCCGCAAGCCTTTCACCATAAGACAGCATGCCATGCCTTGTTGTGAAATTTGAATGGTGGGGTTAGAAGGATTTGAACCTCCGATCCCTCGGTCCCAAACCGAGTGCATTACCAAGCTCTGCTATAACCCCATATAAGGTTTTTATTTAGAGAAAGAACCTTACTAACTTTCTGTTTATATATACCTATTTTATTTTATAATTGTACGCTCTTTTTCCGCCATTTTTTATATATTCCCTTTTCTGTGCGTACTTAGTCTTGTTTATTAATTTAGTATAATCTGACTCTTCTTTATACTCTATTATTTCTTTAGATTGCTCTAAAACCGTTTGTTTAAATTCTTGTAATATTGTTGAAAGTGTTTCCCAAGCTCTTATGAAATATTTATCATCTTTTATTTTTGTTTCCAATACATGATTTAGCCTATCTAATATCTCATAAGATGCATCAAATACCCCATTTGTTAAATTAGTATCTTTTTCTACTGGTTGCATTAAATCATATGTTTTCATTTTTTACTCCCTCTCTCTTTTATTATACTTTATTATATAATATTTATAGGTATTAATCAACTAGATTCAATGTTTTCTCTAACTTTTTAATAAGTTGTCCCTGTCATTAGATTGAATATTTCAATCAATATAAGTGATAGTGTTACTAGTTTTAAATTGTTTATAAACTTGTTCATATTTACTCCTCTTATTTTCATGGTACGGGATAATGGATTTGAACCAATGGCCGCCTGTATATCAGACAGGTGCTCTACCTATTGAGCTAATCCCGTATATGGTACCAAGAGAGGGACTCGAACCCTCAAAACTGGGATTTTAAGTCCCATATGTATGCCTATTCCATCACCTTGGCTTATTGGCTGAGGATCGTGGATTTGAACCACAAGTGCGGGAGTCAAAGTCCCGAGTGTTACCTATTACACCAATCCTCATTATTTGGAGCTCCTCCTCGGATTTGAACCGAGAATCTCTCGCTTACAAGGCGAGTGCATTGCCGTTTTGCTAAAGGAGCTTATTTGGTGGAGTCGGTGAGAGTTGAACTCACGTGCTACTAAACTATTATTATAAATTTGATATCATTATTTTTAGATCGACCATTGTATTAAGTCGGTGGTCATATCTTGTTACCTCATCCGCTATCAATTTGATTATCGTCTGTTTGTCAGACTATCTATATTTATTTTTTGACTGAGATTTTATATAGAATTAATCTCTTCAACTTTTTCTTGATCCTCAAATAAATGCTTAAGTTGTCAAATGCTTTATTGTTTTGGAGTAGCCTAAGCTACCGCTAATTGTCTGTTTGCTGTTGTTAAGGTTGCTGTCTTTCCAGCTGTCAAATGAATTTATAATATTTCACTTAATAGTCGATACCTATTCGACCCCTAATTATTAAATGGAGCACTATGCCAGATTTGAACTGGCACCACTTGCTTGGAAGGCAAGCATGCTACCGTTGACACCAATAGTGCTTAATTGGTGGAGCAGGATGGATTCGAACCACCGAAACACGAGGTAACAGATTTACAGTCTGTCGCGTTTGTCCACTTCGCTACTGCTCCAAAACAAGCCTCAAAGGGCTTGAAAACTCAACCATACACTACTTTATATATACTTGTTTTTTAATTTAAAGATTTTGATTAGCTGTGTTGAGTTTTGAATTATTATCACTTATTTTATCTTTTGTGATATGGCAAGGGAGGAAGGATTCGAACCCTCATCACATGGTTTTGAAGACCAGCATCTTGCCGTTAGACCACTCCCTTATATGAAGAAGTTCTATTAACTTTCTTCATTAATATATACCTATTATTCTCTCTATTGTGCTGTTTCTTTTAAAGTACTTAAGTTAATATGTGTGTATAGTTTTAAATTATTTTCATACTCATCTCGAGTAATAGTCTCTATATCTGTGTATCTTTTACAGAAGTTTATTATTTCTTTCTCTGATTTTCTAGATGAGTATGTACTTGCTGAATGTTCAGCTTTTCCTGGAAGTAGTTTTATAACTTGCATATTTCCGCCATCTTCTCAGATAGCTAAATATACTTCATTAAAGCCACTTCTTCCTTTTATAAATACTTTACCATAATCTTCAATCTCAACCATTCTATCTTGCTCTTCTATTACTGTAGGTTGTATATAGTTAATGATTATGGATTTTTTATTTGTCTCTATCATCTATTAACTCTCTTTGTATCGCTACTAATTACCTTTAACTAGCTCATGTACTTTTCTCTCTATCCCATCTTTAGTATATGTTCTTGTATGTAAGGTCGCTCCAGTTATTTCAAAAGTTTGGTTTTCTTTTAAATCTGAGCTTTCCTCTGCTTCCTTATTTCACAGTACTATTGGTACATATATATTTCTTATGGACATTCCTGTGAACTGTTCTTGCTTAACAAATAGATTTGTTAATGATCTACCTTTAGCTGTTTTTCTATAGAAAGCGTCTTTATCTAATATTCCTTTAAAATCAACTATGTTGGTATATTTTTCTTCTTTTTCTTTTCTTATCGTTTCTATATCCGGTGAGACATGTACCTTAAGTTGCTTTATTCCTTCTTCTCTTATATAAGAGTTTATTGTTCCTTCTAAACTTATAAATGAATCTTCTTCTATTTTACTTTCTACCTGTTTGAAATCATCTAAGCTAAATTCTATATCTATTATATCATATTCATTGTACTTAGATTTAATTGATAATCCAATCTCTACTCTATCTCTCTCTTTTGTTATCTTTTGGACTTTTCCACTTAATATTGCTTTATTCATTTTCTTCTCTCTTATCCTCTATCAATGAATCTATCTCTTTTTCTATCTCTTCTTTGTCAATATTTAGTTGTTCTATTTTATCTAGAAATATTTGATATACTACTTTCTTCTCTTCTTCTGTTAATTTATCAAACTCTTCATCATATTCTATTCCAATATCGCTTAATAATATACCATCTAATGTCATATATTCCAATTGAAATGCATATGCTGATTCTTTCTTTAATCTTACTTTTTTAATCTCTTTTAAAGGCGTAGTGTAGAATACATCTATCTCATCAAACATTAATACTGAATATCTCTTATCTGGCATAGATGGTGATTTATATACTACCCATTTTGGAAACGCTCTAGACTCTATATATGGATTTATAAATGTTGTTAATCTATTGTTAAAATTAATTACAAACACTCTTTTATTATGCCCTATCAATAATGCTGATAAACTTACTAGCCCATACTCCCTAATTGAGTCTTTCAAGTCTAATATAATCTGAGTTAATTCTTGCCTATCTTTATCTATATCCACATCTATACTTTGAGTTGTTAATCATTCATGTGATTTATCATTTAATTTAATTATATCTCTTATCATTACTCTATCAAATCCCTTAATCTTTCTAGTGAGCTTTCGTTCTCTTCTTGCAGCTTAGATAACTGCATATGAATACTTTTTTCAAACTCTTTCTGCATTCTCCTATCATAGGCGCTTTGTTTTGATTTCTTGACTGGTCTATCTAGCATTAATCTTATATTATTAGTTATATGGAATAAATCTATTATACTCTGAGAATTTTCCATAAATTGCTCTACTCTAGATATATCTGCTTTACCCTCTTCTACTTCTTTTGTAAGTATTCGGGATATAACTACTGTTTCTTCAAATTGATTTCTTATATCTTCAAAGAATTCATCAAAATGTTTTTTTGCCATTCTTTCTCCTTTTTATCTATCTGTTGGTGTTTTTACTTTTAATGTACCACATCTAGGGCATGCGTATATGTTAGAATATTGGTTACCTGAAGATGGGGTATAATATTGAATAGGCTTGCTGTTTATACCTTTTCTTGGAAGAACTGTGGTCCGAGTATTTCCACTTAGATTGATTGTTCTTCATCTTCTTATACTCGAGCTAAAATTACAAGCGTAGCATTTCATATCTTATTCACCTTCTGTTACATTTAATATTAGATCCTCACCTACTGTTACACTTCCTGAGGTTGTTGTTGTTCCAGTAACTTCTAGATTTCCGTTAATCGTCACTTTGCCATTCTCTACTATAAGTGTATCATTAAAAACGTTTAAAACCTTTTTTAACGTTGTTGCTTCCTTAACTGTTAAAGGTGAATTTATGTCCGTATTAGTATCGGTGGCTGTTATTTTATTTATTTTTGATGTGCCTGTTGTTGTTAAGTTTTCTATGCTAGTACTATCTTCAGCTTTTATACCTTTGCTGAATTCAGATTGTTCTACAGCTCCAAGTGTAACTATTTTTCTTGCATTAATCACTCCATCATCTTTTAGAAGCCTAATGGTTCCTGATGACCCTAGTCGTACATCCGTATCTATATATGCCCCGGTTGCTTGATGACTATTTATAAAGCTTACTTTCTTATTAAATATGACTTCTGTGTCCATATTTAATTTAGTGCTTTCTAAATCTAGATCTGTGTTTGATATTATTTTAGAAGGATTACTCCCTGTCTTTACCTTAAGTTCTAACTTTGCTGTTTCTGTAGGATCTGCTCCCTTTACAATAAAACTAGATGATGGGTATAACGTATTTACTATTCCATTCATCCCTATTTCTATTCCGGTTTTTAATGCGGCCTGTGTGCTATACTTTAAGTTTAATCCTAATGTGCTTGTGGGTTGATTACTTTCATGATGTAATTCAATTCCGGCAACTGACGCGCTTAATTGTCCTATTAGATATTTTTTATTGGCGGTTGTACTGAAAGACTCTAGCTCTTCTAAATAACCTTCAACATTCCTAACTGTAATTAAGTCTGATGGTTTGATTTCTTTAGTAGTGCCTGGATCCGC
>CAYVGR010000020.1:0-13647 GCA_964450065.1 uncultured Prevotella sp.
GCATCTTCCATGCCGATGCCACGCTGATTACAGTAGAACAACTGGTCTTCAGAAATCTTTGAAGTGGTTGCCTCATGCTCCACAATGGCCGTTTCGTTGTGGATATCCAGATAGGGGAATGTGTGTGCCCCACAGTTAGAGCCGAGCAATAACGAGTCGCAACTGCTGTAGTTTCGGGCGTTTTCGGCTTTTGCTGTCACCCTAACCAGTCCACGATATGAGTTCTGGCTCCTGCCGGCAGAGATTCCTTTGGAGATAATGGTCGACTTGGTGTTCTTACCCATGTGTATCATTTTGGTTCCCGTGTCAGCCTGCTGGTAATTGTTGGTCACTGCAACACTGTAGAATTCGGCCTGCGAATTGTCTCCACGGAGAATACAGCTGGGATATTTCCACGTGATAGCCGAACCAGTCTCGACCTGTGTCCACGACAATTTGGAGTTTATGCCACGACAGTCTCCGCGTTTGGTCACGAGGTTCAACACGCCTCCTTTGCCGTTCTCATCACCCGGATACCAGTTCTGAACAGTGGAATATTTCACTTCAGCATTGTTCAACACCACGATTTCCACAATGGCGGCATGCAGTTGGTTCTCGTCGCGCATCGGAGCAGTACAGCCCTCAAGATACGACACATACGAATCGTCGTCGGCTATAATCAAAGTACGTTCGAACTGTCCAGTATTCCTGGCATTGATACGGAAATAGCTGCTAAGTTCCATGGGGCATCGAACTCCCTTGGGAATATACACAAAACTACCGTCGCTGAACACCGCCGAATTGAGCGCCGAGGTAAAGTTATCGCGAATAGGCACCACGCTTCCGAGATACTGTCGTACCAAATCAGGATATTCGCGCACTGCTTCGCTAATAGAACAGAAGATAACTCCTTTCTCAGCCAACTGTTTCTTGAAAGTGGTTTTCACCGAAACAGAGTCCATCACAGCATCTACGGCCGTACCGCTCAATGCCAAGCGTTCCTCCAACGGGATGCCCAACTTATCAAAAGTTTTTTCCAACTCCGGGTCGATCTCCTTATTAGCCGGCTTCTTAGCCAAAGGGTCGGCATAATAAGAAATACCCTGAAAATCTATCTCCGGCAGGTCGAGATGTCCCCAAGTTGGTACTTGCAGAGTCTGCCAGTAGCGGAAAGCCTCCAAACGGAAGTCCAAAAGCCATTCCGGCTCCTGCTTCTTGCGGGAAATAAGCCTTACCACATCTTCGTCAAGTCCAACTGGAATAATCTCTGTTTCCACGTCAGTGGTAAAGCCGAATTCGTACTTCCGCTCTGCCACCTGCTTGACAAGCTTGTTCTTTTCTTGTTCGTTTTGATCTGTTTTCATATCTGTTCATCATCCAGCAAAGATGATGTCAAATCATTAAATAATAACATTTGTTATCAAAATAGTGACACCCCAGATAGGAATGCCACTACACTTGTATTGTGGGACGACCGAGAGTGATAACCACTCCTGCTTTCATCACTATTTACGAAAGCATTGAAGAGCTTATCATCTCTCTGTCCAACCTATCAATTTGCTATCAGAGTTTTTGTTCAACCTCGATTTCTGTAAAGGTTTCGAGGATATCGCCCACCTCAATATCATTATAGTTGACGAGCGAAATACCACACTCCATGCCTGTCGTTACTTCCTTGACGTCATCCATATAACGCTTCAACGCAGCGATAGGAGCCGTATGAACCACGATACCATCGCGCACCACGCGAGCTTTATCCTTGTTGTGCACCTTGCCCTCAGTAACCAAGCAGCCGGCCACAGCACCCACCTTGGAAATCTTGTAGACCTGTTTTACCTCTAATTGAGCAGTGGCTATCTCCTTCTTCACCTTGTCGAGCATACCCACCATGGCTGCCTTCACATCATCGATGGCATCATAGATAACCGAATAGGTATTGATTTCCACACCATCGGAGTCGGCCAATTTACGAGCTGTCGTCGACGGACGAACCTGGAAGCCCACGATAATGGCATTGGAAGCATCGGCCAGCGTTACGTCACTCTCAGAGATTTGACCCACCGCCTTGAAAATAACATTCACCTGTACCTTCTCGGTAGACAGATTGATAAACGAGTCGCTCAGTGCCTCAACAGAACCATCGGTATCACCTTTCACGATGATATTCAACTCGTGGAATTCGCCACGGGCAATGCGGCGAGATATATCGCTCAACGTCAGACGCATCTGTGTACGCAGGCTCTGCTCACGCTGCAACTGCTCACGCTTGTTGGCGATTTCACGAACCTCCTGTTCAGTCTCCAACACATGGAACTGGTCGCCGGAAGTCGGTGCTCCATCCAATCCAAGAATAGTACATGGCTCGGCCGGTCCGGCAGACTCTATGCGCTGGTTGCGCTCGTTAAACATAGCCTTGATACGGCCCCAGTTGACACCGGCAATAATAAAGTCGCCCACCTTGAGCGTACCGTTGTCCACCAACATCGTGCTTATATATCCGCGGCCCTTGTCCAAAGAGCTCTCGACTACGGTTCCCGTGGCCATACGGTTAGGATTGGCCTTCAGGTCGAGCATATCGGCTTCGAGCAATACTTTCTCGAGCAACTCTTCCACACCAATACCCTTCTTGGCACTGATTTCCTGGCACTGGTACTTGCCACCCCACTCTTCTACAAGCAGGTTCATCTGCGAGAGATCCTCGCGAATCTTATCGGGATTCGCTCCCGGCTTATCGATTTTGTTGATGGCAAACACCATGGGAACACCGGCGGCTTGTGCATGGGCAATGGCCTCCTTGGTAGTAGGCATCACCGAGTCGTCGGCAGCAATGATAATAATGGCAATGTCGGTAACCTGAGCACCACGGGCACGCATGGCCGTAAAGGCCTCATGTCCCGGGGTATCGAGCATAGTGATGTGGCGGCCATTGTTCAGCGTCACATTATAGGCACCGATATGCTGTGTGATGCCACCTGCCTCGCCGGCTATCATATTAGTATTCCGGATGTGGTCGAGCAGCGAAGTCTTACCATGATCCACGTGTCCCATTACGGTTACGATTGGAGCACGGGGCGTGAGGTCGCTCTCGTCATCTTCCTCAATCTTCACAGCCTCTTGTACTTCGGCACTCACATATTCTGTCTCGAAACCAAACTCGTCAGCCACCAAGTTGATGGTCTCCGCATCCAAACGCTGGTTGATGGAAGCCATCACGCCAATGCTCATCAGCGTGGAGATAACCTCGGTAACCTCTACGTTCATCATCGTTGCCAATTCTGACACCGTAACGAACTCGGTAATCTTTAATACCTTGCTCTCCTTGCGCTCTGCCCTGGCCTCAGCACTCATACGCATCTGGGCTGCATCACGCTTTTCCTTACGATATCGAGCACCTTTCCTGGTCTGGCTCTGCTTGCTTTTCAAGCGTGCAAGCGTCTCCTTTACCTGGCGTGCTATGTCCTCCTCGTTTATCTCTAACGGTTTCTGATTACGCTTGCGGTTCTTGTTATTACCGCGGCTGTTGCGTCCCTTGTTGCTTGCAGCGCGTCCGCCACCCTGCTGTTGGTTTGCAGCATCGCTGATATCCACACGCTCCTTGTTGATACGCTGACGCTTCTTGCGTCGGCCACCCTGCTGCTTTACCTTATCTTCACGTTCCTTGCGGCGTTCTTCCTTGGTTTTCTTTCTTGGACGCGTGCTTTGGTTAATGGAGTCAAGATCTATCTTGCCCACCACATTCACCTTGGGGCCTTTCAATATCCGCTTCTCACTTCTCAGTTGGAACAGCTCGGGCTCATCCTTGTCTTCTTCCTCGTCTTGCGGTTTTGCTTCGGGTTCAGCTTCCTCATCAGCCGGTTCCGATGTGGCACGAGCAGGTTCAGACGCAGCAGCAACCGTTTCAGGCTCTTCTTCTTGCTTCGTCTCCTCAACAGCCTTTGGCTCTTCTTTCTGCTTCGCACTGGTTTGCGGCGCTTCTACAGGCTCCTGTTCTGCTACGGGCTGTTCCACCACAGCTTCCGTCGGTTCTTCTGTTGGTTCAGATTTAACGGTCATTTTGTTTTCTTTCACCTCAGGTTCAGGGCCAACGGCAGCAGCCTTCACCTCTGGGGCACTTGTGGACTGGGGAGCATCAGACGTTTTTTCCGCAGGTTTCTGATCGACATTATCCAGATCAATCTTGCCCAACGGTTTATACTGCTGGCGCTTGCTCGACTCCAACAAGCTTTCGGCACGGTGGTTTTCTTTCTTCTTTTTCTCCGCCACGCGCTTCTTTTCCTTAGGCTTCTTGAAGAGCTTCTCGGCTTCATTGCGAACAGCAGCATCCTGCTTGAACGCATCTACCAAGGCAGCATACTGCTCGTCGTTGAGCTTAAAGGAAGGCTCTGCCTTCACTTCGCCCAGCTCACTCTTCTTTTCCAAGAACTCAACTGCCGTTTGAAGTCCTATATTCAATTCACGTAACGCTTTGTTTAATCTGATGCTCATATATTCTACTTTGAAGGCAAACAAGCTGAAAGGCAAAAAGGTAAAACCTCTGCTCCTTCGCCCTATATGTTTTATGTCTCTTTGTTGTTTTGCTTAATCTGTACCTTTTTACACTACTACCCTTTTACATGTTTCTGCGGGGATTATGTTAATATTCCCTTTCGACCGTCGATAACGGCTTAGTTCTCAAACTCCTTGCGGAGCACCTCCAGCACATGGTCTACGGTTTCTTCCTCTAAATCGGCTCTCTCCACCAACATCTCACGGGGAGCATTCAGCACAGCCTTGGCCGTATCCAATCCGATTGCCTTAATAGCATCGATGATCCACTGGTCGATTTCGTCGTCGAACTGATCCAAGTAGACATCATCTTCCTGCTGTCCCATCTCATCCTCGTTCACCACACGGTAAACGTCGATGGTATACTCGGTAAGCATAGAGGCTAATTTAATATTCAGTCCGCCACGTCCGATGGCAAGGCTCACCTCTTCCGGTTGCAAATACACATCGGCCTTTCTATTCTCCTCATCAAGGCTGATGCTCGTTATCTGGGCCGGGCTGAGTGCGCGTTGAATAAACAGCTTGGTATTGGCTGTCCAGTTGATAACATCGATATTCTCGTTGCAAAGTTCGCGAACAATGCCATGCACGCGGCTTCCGCGCACACCCACACAAGCTCCTACCGGGTCTATGCGGTCGTCATAGCTCTCCACAGCTATCTTGGCACGCTCTCCGGGCATACGTGCAATCTTCTTGATTGCTATCAGGCCATCAGCTATTTCAGGCACCTCCTGTTCGAGCAAGCGCTCCATAAAGACCGAACTCGTGCGCGAGAGAATAATCTTTGGATTGTTATTCTCATTATCCACACGCTCAATCACGGCACGAATGGTCTCGCCCTTGCGATATTGGTCTCTCGGAATTTGCTCCGACCTCGGCAGGATAAGCTCATTGCCCTCATCGTCCACCAACAGCACTTCGCGTTTCCACACCTGATAAACCTCGGCTGATATCAGTTGCCCCACGCGATCCTTGTATTTGTTATAGAGCGCATCGTGTTCCAATTCCAAAATTTTGCTGGCCAGCGTTTGACGCAGGGTAAGGATAGCACGACGCCCAAACTTAGCAAAATCCACCAGCTCGGAAACATCCTCGCCCACCTCATAGTCGGGCTCTATCTTCCGGGCATCCGTCAAGCTGATCTGCTTGTTGTCGTCCTCCACCTCGCCGTCTTCCACAACCACGCGGTTGCGGTAAATCTCGAAGTCCCCTTTGTCGGGATTGACGATAACGTCGAAGTTCTCGTCGCTGCCATATCTTTTTGCAAGCACGTTGCGAAAGCTTTCCTCCAACACACTCACCAAAGTGGTGCGATCGATATCCTTATCGGTCTTAAACTCGTGGAAGGTGTCAATCATGCTCACCTGCTCGTCAACTTTCTTTCTTGCTGCCATAGCTTATTTGAAACTTATTAAGTATTTAGTATATTTTACATTATCCATATTGTACGAGTGGTCCACGTCCATCATCACAGGGCGTTTCTTTCCTTCAACCTTTACCTTTTCGTTCACCGATACCACAAAGTCGCGTCCGTCGACACTTTTCAGCACGCCTTTCACCTTCTTGCCATCGCTGCCCAGCACCTCCACCGGCTCCCCGATGTGGTTCTGATATTGCTGAGCCACTTTGAAAGGCTGTCCCAGTCCGGCCGACCCCACTTCCAACTCGTAGTCTTCCTGATCGCGGTCGAGATGGTCTTCGATAAATCTGCTGAGCTCCACACAGTCGTTGATGTAAACACCATCGGCATGATCGATTTCAACAGTAATCTTGTCATCAGTACTCACCATGACATCAACAAGAAAATAATCCTTGCCGACCAACCATTCTTCCACCAAGTTTTTTACGACGTTTTTGTCTATCATATCATGTTATTATAAAAAAATGAGGAACTCTCCGGGAGCCCCTCATTCCACTGAACGATGCAAAGGTACAAAAAAAAATACACCCATACAAGCAAATGTGCCTTTTTTTGATGCAGCAAACAGCTCGAAAAGCAACGGTTTCTGCGAATTTAAGAAAAAACCATTCCTGATACTGCGGAGCAGCTCCACTTGGCTTTTCACAGCCCCCTCCTCCCATCTAACACTGTTTTTTGTTTTGTATCGTTAATCGGCATTTATGGGAATTGCCAACCACACAAGTATGATATGTCATAATAAAGTCACAAAAACAGACCCCTTGGAAACTTACATTCTGGAATTTTCAGGCGCAAGGAGGAGCCGTTTTAGGTTGTCCGAAATGCGCCAAAAAGGGGGCTATGCTGTGATTAGTATTTGATGACACTGCGTTCTCAACCTAACGGCAACGCCATTGAGCCATAGTCGCAGGGCGAGGAAGCCTTAATCTCAGTGCCATGAGAGCCTAAACGCGGAGCGTATCGGAAAACTTTTTCAGACGAAATGTTGTTAGAAACATATAAACAACTATGTGCAAGCATGTTATCGAAAACTCTCATTTTGGGCGTATTTTCGACCAAGGACTTTCGCTTTTGCTACACGCGAAATATACGAAGGTCTTTGTCAAATGTTTTCCTCACAAATGTATCTCCTTCAAATATTTTCGTCCATCGGCAAGGGCATATGTATAGTCTTGTATTTTATAATTTTTCAATTTAACACAATGGTTAATTTATTTTTTTATAATCATTACTAAACTGTGCTGTACCTTGCGAATCATTAATGGTAAGTGTATTGCCGGATTTATTAATATAAAATTCTCTTTTTCCGGACAAGTAATACAAATTGGAGGTTTCTTCCTTTGGTGTTATGGTTAAATAGTACTTATTCTTTTCTTTACTTACAAAATAGCTACCGTCTTGGATAACTATTTTCTTGTCGGTAATTACCGGTGGTTGGTTATCAATATTCTCCATATTATGAGTAATCAACACACGATTATCAATAAATTCTATTTCGAGTTTCTCCCCTACCTGAGGCTTAGATTCTCCAACGACACCACCATAGGAAACTGTCCATTCCCAAGTACCAATTAATTTTTGTCTCATAAGTTCGCTTTCCGACAATTCATCATCGCATCCCACTCCTCCTATCAGCAGGCACAGGACAAATAAGGTTGATAAAATACTCTTGGTTTTCATAAGCATAAAATTATGATCGTTAGTAGTATAAAGTAAGGGGTGTTCATATAACCTCCTGATTTCAATATCAAAAACCTACTACTCCTACAAAGTTAAGAGAAAATCCTATTCATGAGAAACGAGAAATCTAACTTTTTTGAATATGTTTTTATATAGACTCTATGAAAAACTGTTTGCATAACTCCATACAATACTACTATTGCAAACAACAGACAGCCCAAACAGGCTTTCAAGAGACACAAAACCGGGCAGCAACAACAATCCCGAATTCTATCTGTTGTCGAATCCGGGATTGAGTACTAACTATTCGATAATAAATTCACAATTTTCAATTCACAGATATTGAAACAAGCATGTCGTATCAAGTCGTAACTGTCGACGAAAAGATATCGAACTCGCCCTTTTGGCTGTAAAAGGAAATGATGATAGTTTTATGGTTGTGATGCAAGTTTCAGTTTCGCATAGTATTCCTCCGGATTCTGCAGCAACCGGAAGGCCTCTTTGACCTGCTTATCGGTTCTCAGTGTGTTCTGTATAGCTCCGCTCTGATAGTAATATGCGGTCACAATATCATTGGTGAGAATTTGCTTGATGGCCTCCTTGTTGTATTCGAGATCCTTAGCCAGATTGTGTTTCAGCTTCTTGCGCAAGGCTTCAAACTCAGGCTTAGCATCATCATAGTAGCCTTCAAACTTCGCCACTTTCTCCAAAGCATCGAGTGACTTCTCGCTGAGGGCATCATACTTGAAGTCGCTCGCGAGCACATGCTGTTTAAACTCCTCATAATCATCATCAGTCAACTCAAACTCGGTAGCCGGGGCTATTGTCGGGTGTTTGGCGATATAGTCTATCTCATAGCTGTGCAGCACCTCAGCAGAGTCTCTCATGCCTGCAAGATAATAGGCTATATTAGGCAGAGAGTCAGCCTTGACCTCCACATCGGGTTCGATGCCTCCCCCATCCTTCACGGGACGCCCATTAGCCGTGTAGAAGGTCTTGATGAGGGAGTCGGCCGTTTCCTCCGTCGAGCCACCGTTGGCATGTTTGTAGTTCAGTTTCTGAATACACCGCCCGGAGGGGATGTAATATTTATTGGTGGTGAGCTTCATCTGGCCGTTATAGGGCAAGTTGATCATAGTCTGCACCAATCCCTTTCCATAAGTCTTGGTACCCATCACCACTGCCCGGTCGAAATCCTGCAAGGCGCCACTCGTGATCTCGGATGATGATGCTGAGTTTCCATTAACCAGCACCACGATGGGCATCACCGTGTCTACCGGCTCCACTCGTGTTTTGTAGTCGCGGTTTACCTGTTTCATCTTCCCTCGGTTGGAAACTACCAGCTTTCCTTTTGGTATGAAACAGTTGACGATATCCACAGCTTCCATCTCGGAGCCCCCGCCGTTGTTACGAAGGTCGAAGACAAGACTCTTCATACCCTGCTTTTTCATCTCGATCACCGCGTTGCGCACAGCCTTGCCACATCCCTCGGTAAAACTATTTAGATTAAGATAACCTATGCCATTGGGTTGCAAACCGTAATAAGGCACCGCAGGTAACTGGATAGCACGGCGCTTGACCTTAAATTTCATGCTCTTATCCGTGGACGGACGATGAATTTTCAGCTCGAATGTAGTACCCGCGTCACCTCTTAGGTGGTCGCTCACGTAAGCATTGTCCTTTTTAGTCATGTCTTCTCCGTCAATGCTCAAGATGATGTCACCTTTTTTTAATCCCACCTCTGCAGCTGGCATATTCTCATAAGGCTCGTCGATACACACCCTACCAAGCTTGAAATTGTAACGTATCAAGGCACCAATGCCCGCATATTTGCCTTGCAGCATCATCTTGACATCCTTGTTTTTGTCCTCAGGATAGTATTCCGTATAGGGATCCAGACTTCTCAACATCGCGTTGATACCATTGCCCACCACCTCATTGGCATCGAGGGTGTCAACATACATCATGTCAAGATTCTTGTATATCGTATTAAACACTTCAAGGTTTTTGGACACCTTGAAATTATGGTCGGCATTCTGTGCCATGACGCCAGAGCTCATCAGCATGCATCCTAAGGTCACAAGAAATTCCTTAGCACCCATATTTCGAAACCTGTCACGCATTATCTTTATTATCCTCATGTCCTTTTGCCACACGGCCATTATTAATTTTCAATTAACTATATTCAACGAGTCTCACTTGCAAAGGTATGCAAATTATAACGCTACTCAAACTTTTTTCATCTTATTTCAAATTTTTATTCAAAAAAATTTGGAGGATTCCATGAAACTACTTACCTTTGCACTCGCAATAAAGAAACTGCTTCAGTAGCTCAGTTGGTTAGAGCACCTGACTGTTAATCAGGGGGTCGTTGGTTCAAGCCCATCCTGGAGCGCAACAAGAGACAACTTTTTAGTTGTCTTTTTTTGTTTCCACACGCTTTGTTTTCAGCAACCCTTGGGGGCAGTCATAAAACCGACTTTTCCCTTATCACCAACCAGATTGGTCATATGCCAAGTTCATAATAGCTTTGTGATTCAAAAAAGTTACGACCATCCACATCGCCATGCGTTGCCATCAAGCCCAATAGTTCACTTTTTGAAAACCGAATGCTACTCGAAGCATAAGCTTATGCTCATACAACATGTCACTTCCAGACATTAGACTATGACATATTTGAAACAACACCACTATGTTCCATTTAGCCAGCTGTCTTGAAAAAAAATCGTCACTACCAAACATAAAAAGCCCCACATTATTCGATGTGGGGCTTCCTTTTATATTTAACTAATTTTCCAGGAACTGTAGTTAAGTCTTATTTCACGATAATCTTCTTACCATTTACGATATAGATACCCTTAGCAAGCCCCTCAATACTGTTGCCAACCTTTTGGCCGGTTAGGGTATAAACTCCCTTAACAGCTGCTTTCTTTATTCCTTTGTTCACTGCTACGTTTTCAATACCAGTAGCTTCAACATTGAATGCAGCATGTGCACGGGCTAAAGTCTTTAGAGCCTTACTCATTAGAGCAGCTTTCTCAGAATCAGGGTCATTATTACTTATCCAGTGAGACTCCGCAATGCCAGCCTCGGGATCAGCAGCAACATAGCTTACGTAGGTCTGGAGGAACGGAGCAGTAACAGTATAACTCAATGGATATGCCGGCGTTGTTCCATCAATTGAACTCTTGGCAGCAAGGATAGCATTAGCTAAAGCCTTGTACTCCACAGAAGTTTTCAATTCAGTATTAGCATCCAACTTAGTCTGAGCATCAGCAACAGCATCGTTCAAAGCTGCAGCGATGTCGGTCTTGTAATTGTTGAAATCACCTAAATATTTAACTGTATTAGAACCAAAACTATATGTATTCAAGCCACCAACTGAAGACCCATTTTGCAATCCATCAAAACCAAACTGAACTTCTGTTGGAGTATCGTCCGTTTTATTATAGATAATGGTAAAGTACTGAGGAGTATCCGCACCATAGCCCAATGTGTCAACATAAGCTCTGTTGGTGTGGACAGAGATAGAGGCGATAGAGTCTGCAGCATTGGCAACTTTTGCAAAGTAATAAACGTGAGAATCGATCGTCTCGTCACCATCGCGACTACCATTTTCATTATAACCATACCATTGGCATGCAAATTCATAGGTACCAGCATGGGTTAATGTAACGTTCTGTACCACTTTATTCCGGCTGAAGGCTGTATTTCCACGCCACATGGTGATAAACGTATTGCCATCGAAATGTCCATCCTTTTTAAACTTCCAAGCTCCATTGTCAGTTTGTGAACCGGAAGTATCCCAACCGGTAGCATTTCCACTTTCGAAGCTTCCATTAACAATGGCAATGTCAGATGGGTTGATCAGAGAAGCCGTGGTTGCAGCAAAATTCTCGGATGCGGATAACAGGGCAGCTATCAATTCATCTGCCTTAGCACGGTCTCCTGCAACAGAATCAGCTTGAGCCTGGAACACGGCAATTGTAGCATTGGCATTATTGATGGCTGCGGTCAAGGCCGAACGCGTAGATGCAGAAGCACCAGCATTCTTGGGGTCATCCTTCAACATTTGTGCAGCATCGGTGGCGGCAACAAGCTCTGTATAAGGAGCATTTTCTTCATAGTAAGCTTGGATGTAACCTCTCATATTACGCATCACCTCCGTCAACGAGTCGGCTACGGTTACCTGGGTGCCATCACCAGAAGCCGATTCGAGCATCGTTGTGGAAATCATGTCGTGAAGCGTGTTGTAATCAGCCTGGCATTCATCAATACCAGCTTGGAGCACAACCTTACCCATTGGATACTCAGCCTTAGTCTTTACGACAATAGCAGAATCTATCATTACCTTGGCAGCATTATCCTGAACTGCCTTTGCCTGGTCGGCTACGAATAGCTCTATCTTGCCAAGGCCGTCTGTGCCAACGACACGAAGAATTGGTTTGGTCACAAGGCGCCGACCTCCCAATTTGTTAGGTCCGTCTGCAAAATAGATACCAGCCTTGAGGTCCTCACCTTCAGCAATTTCACCAATAATAAAGTAGCTTTGATAGTTGCGCTCATCCAGTGCATCAATTCTGACCGTATCGTTACCTAAGAAAACGTAAGCACCTGTCAGATTTGAATCATAGTTGGGAGTGTATCTCACATCCTTACCCGTTCCGGCCATAGCATACCCCATGGCGTCAATCTGGAAGAAGTACTTACCAGCAGGCAAAGACTTGCTAACATAGGCCGTTCCATTCTCCAAAGTGAAGGTTCCCTGAATATACTGGTCGCACTCCGCACTTCCGGAAGGATGTCCCCAGCGAGCACCTTCAAAATGCCAGTCACCCAGAGTACCAATGCCATCACCATTATTATACTTGCCCCATGATGTCCAGCTACCACGTTCAATATAAGGCATCAAGTCGCCCGAATTGGCATCCATAAAGCTCCTCTCGGCTTCGGTAAGACTTTCCATAAAGTCTGTCATACCCTGAACATCATCCAAGCTGATGCCAAGCCCAGGGTCCTCCCCGGTTTCCAAGTATGTGTCAAGCATGGCTACAATGCCTTGCAACTCATCTTTTTCGTTGCTAAAATCGGGTACAGCCAGCAATTTCTTGTCATATGCCAGTTTCTTTTCCAATATACGAGTATCAAAGACACTTTGCACCTCATGAATCTCAATGTTTGTGATCTGTGTGCCCTCTACCAAGCGTCCAAAGGCAATCTGAATGCCTCCTGTTGAGCCACCTTCTACCTCATCTGTGAAAGCAAAGGAAATATTAGTCCACTCATTAGAGGGAATCGTTATTGACTCAGCAACCTGTTTGAAGCCATCAGCAGTCTTACTTGATGAAAAATCAGAGTTAACATAAACATCAAGATAATTCTGCGAACCAACCGCAGTATTAGTAGTGATGGTCACCGGAGCCATTACATCCATAGATATAACATATGTCTTACTTGCTTCATATGGATTTGTCTGAAATACGTAGGCACCATCGTTTTCATCAGCAGCGCTGACACATTGCAATACATTTTCTCCCTTGGGGCCAACTCCCGTCTCTATTGACCAAAAGTCTGTAGAAACAGCAACCCCGTTAAGGTTGTTCCACCCACTGTAGTTATTGGAAAAATTACCATTTTGCACCAGGTTCTCTCCAATAACCTTGTACTTAGCATCAGGCGTGAAGATGTACTCACCCACGTTATACGCGAACGAAGTCACAGTCGTCACACCAACTGCTAACAATAAAAGTAGTCGTTTGTTCATAAAAGATGTTATTTAAGTTATAAAAAATGGCTTAACCAGGCTAATTTGTTCTAAGTTTATCACAAAAATACGTATTTGTACTTGGATAAGCAAAAGAAACAATGTTAAACTATATTAGTTTATCAAAAAATAAAGTAGAAAATCAAAAACGTAAGTTCATGGAATGCAGTGCTGACAAATACATATCCAGCTTATTCCAGCATAGCCGTAATTTTCATATTACCAATAATTATGTTGTTAGGAAAAGACAGACCTCTGC
>CAYVGR010000020.1:13747-21371 GCA_964450065.1 uncultured Prevotella sp.
TTTACTATATAGGCACTCAGCAACACCAACACCAGTGCCACGGGCTTGTCCCACGTAAGGATATCCTGACCAATAGTAATGGCTACCAGAGAGGCCACAATGGGCTGGAGATTGGTGTACACACTAACCGTTGTGGCTTCAAGATAGCGCATAGCGAACGGAATGGCAAAATAACCGGCCACCGTTGCAAACATTACGATGAAGCCCATCTCCAAAATCCCACTCCATGCCCAGGCAGAGCCGTAAAGTGGGGCTGATTGCAAATCGCTCCACGAGAAAGGCAGCACGGCAATGGTCGACACCAGGAAAATCCACTTCATCTGCGTCACGGCGGTATATTTCGCTGATACCGATCGCGTTATAATAAGGTATACAGCCCATGTGAGCAGGCTCAGGATAGCAAGCGTAATGCCCAACAAGTCGTTGCTCCCACTCCCGCCCTTCCAGCCCATGAACACCATGAGCATGGCACCGGCGATGCCGACAACAACCCCTACGATGCCTCGTCTCGTCATTCTCTCACCAATGAAAAGTGCTGCACACACCATTGTACCCACAGGCGTAAGGGTGGCAATAAGGCTGAAATATACGGGACTGGTGAAATTGAGTGCCCAGGCTGTCAAGGTTTGGGAGATGACAAATCCCAACAAACCACCAGCCATGATAACCAAAAGGTCTTTGCGTTCTATTGGCTCTTTGGGGAGAAACAACGAGATAACCCAAAAAACGGCAGCTGCACCGATGCAGCGCGTAGCCATATAAGCCATAGGAGACACCCAGTGATCCAACAGGAGCTTGGTAACGGGAATTCCGAGCCCGAAAATAACATTGGCCAGCAGCACAGCGACATGACCCTGAATCTTTGCTCTTTTCATAACGAGGGACAAAGGTAAGCATTATTTGGTACTAACTTATACTCATTGCCATTATTTTATTATTATAATGGATAATGGACAATGGATAATGGATAATGGGTCGGCACGTATAGAGACACTGGAAAGCCCACCTCTTTTATAAGTAAACAATAACAACATATGATACATTGTACATTACCAACTACACATTGTAATTATTTTGACAAACACCCCTTTGTGCTTCGCGTATTTGAAAATAAAAATCCTACGGTTCGGAATTCGCAAAATTTGAGACGATTTGTAACGGACTAACTGTCAGCCAGTTGCCATGCCCGAGTTTATTTCTCTTATTTTTTCGCTTGCCATTGCATATCGAATGGCAGTGCGATTAGGTTCAAAACGCACGGTGAATAAACTTCTTTGGCATGTCCTCTAAGGCCAAAACATGCTGCGATGAGACAGTAATCGCAGCACCAAACACTTTCTCAGACATTTTCGGCTGATTACGATGCCGGAAACATGGCGTTTTTTTCTCTGGATGCTCTGAAATAAATCACCAGAAAATTGTCACTATATTTTACATACCAAGAGGCTGAGACTATGTGGCGGATTGGCCTGCCCATATCGTAAAGTGTCGTGCCGGCCGTTGCAAAAATATATCTGCACCGTTTGTGCTGTTGCGTTCCTGCATCGAAACTCCGGAACCAACAACTTTCTTACCATAACACAAAAGGCAAAGATGTTCCTATCAAATGTCCTACTGTTTGATATTGCGCTACCTTACAACTATTTAACCCGGAAAACTTGTGTATTCTAAAAAAATATACTTTCTTTGTATTATTCAGCAATTTACTAATATTTTAAGGTGAGCGAGATGATGAGAAAGATTTTACTGACCATTGCAGCTACAATGGCCTCTCTGGCTTCTTTTGCACAGTATAACAGCGGAGGGTTCAGCTTAGATAAAGATAATATGTATTATGGCATTCGTATCGGCATGACCGTTTCGCGGCTCCACGGCGATGCCCACTTCTTTACCCCCGACGACTCCAAAACCGGACTCACGCTGGGCGGTGTGCTTGGACTTCGCCTTTCCAACTTCACCCCGGTCTTCTTGGAGAGCGGACTGTATTACACAGAAAGGGGAGGTAAAGGAAACGACATCAACCCTGAGTCAGCAAAGAAGCATGCGGTCTCGAAATTCAACATCATTGAAATTCCCGTCCTCATTAAATATGGTATCAAAACCGGTGACGAAGTCGCACTGTTGCCTTTCGCCGGCTCCTACTTCAGCATGGCCGTCAACGGCAAGACCAACAAGCACGGCACTTTCCAGAAAGACTATTTCAAACGCTTCGATGCCGGGTTCAAGCTGGGTTGCGGTGTGGAATACAGCTTGCTCTATATCGAGATGGGATACCAATTTGGCTTGAGCAATATATCAAACAATGAAGATAATTCCGTACATCATGGTGCGCTCTTTGCCAACTTCGGAGTGAACTTCTGATATGCGGTGCCCCCACATGCATGTCCGGCAGCTGCCGTTAGTGCCTATCTTGCTTAAGGTGCACGCTGTCAATGACGTCGTAAGTTGAGTTGTTTTTGATGTGACCAAGGGTTTGTTTTTTAATAAAATTAAAAACAATGCACACTTTTTTGAATCTTTAGTAAATAAACGCTATCTTTGTTTGCAGTACTCAAAATGATGCTAAAACAATTAATTCTATGATTTGGAATGAGATGATGGAATGTATGGAGCGTGGACAATTACGCGAAATACAGAGCCGGAGGTTGAAAGCGATAGTGGAATATGTATATCACAACACACCGTTCTATCGCAAGAAGTTTCAGGAGCTGGAGCTTCATCCCGATGATATCAAGGATATAGACGACATCGTGAAGCTGCCGTTCACCCAGAAAGCCGACCTGCGCGACCATTATCCCTTTGGTTTCTCGGCATTGCCGATGAGCCAGATAGTAAGAATACATGCTTCATCGGGCACGACGGGCAAGCCCGTGGTGGCACTCTACACACGCAAGGATCTGAACACATGGACGGAGAGCCTGTCGCGCGCCTTCACGTCGTTTGGGGCCGGGCAGGACGATATATTCCAGATTTCGTATGGCTATGGACTGTTCACGGGTGGGCTTGGGGCTCACGCCGGCGCTACTAATATTGGTGCAAGCGTGATTCCGATTTCATCGGGCAACACCAAGAAGCAGGTCATGCTGATGCACGATTTCGGGGCAACGGCTCTCTGCTGCACACCTTCTTATGGCATGTATCTTGGAGAGGCACTGAAAGAATCGCCCTGGCCCAAAGAGGAGTTTAAGCTACGTGTGGGTGCTTTTGGAGCGGAGCCGTGGACAGAGAATATGCGCAGGAAACTGGAGGAAACGCTTGGCATCAAGGCCTACGACATCTATGGGTTGAGCGAGATAGCCGGCCCGGGAGTGGGATATGAATGCGAATGCCAGTGTGGCACACACATCAGCGAGGATTATTATTATCCGGAGATAGTAGACCCGCAGACGGGAGAGTCGCTGCCCGACGGCACGGTGGGCGAACTGTGCTTCACCCACCTAACGAAGGAGGCTATGCCATTGCTCCGCTACCGCACGCACGACCTTACAGCTCTTCATCACGACCGCTGTGCATGTGGTCGGACATTTGTCAGAATGGATCGCATTTTGGGACGCAGCGATGATATGCTCATCATTCGCGGGGTCAATGTGTTCCCAACTCAAATAGAGTCCGTCATCTTGAATCTCAGCGAGTTTGAGCCGCATTTCATGCTTATTGTGGGACGTGAGAACAACACCGACACTGTGGAACTGAAGGTGGAAGTCAAGGAGGAGTTCTTCTGCGACGAGATGGCTCAGATGGTGAGAATGCAAAAGAAACTCGAAGACGAACTTCGCAGTGTTATAGGGCTTGGCTTTAAGGTGAGGCTCGTGGAGCCCAAGAGTATTGACAGAAGCGAGGGCAAGGTGAAGCGGGTTGTCGACAACAGAATGATTTAGACACTCTGCCCCCTCACATATGTAGCAAGGGGGCAAACTGCCAAAAGCAGGCTGATATTATAATTTTCTAACTCCTAAAAAACAAAGCACATGCTGGCAAAACAATTATCTATATTCCTGGAGAATAAGTCGGGTCGACTAACCGAGGTGACCGAGGTGTTGGGTAAATCGGATGTGAACCTCAGTGCGATGAGCATTGCCGATAATAGCGATTTCGGCATCCTGCGATGCATCGTGTCCGACCCAAACAAGGCCTATCGATTGTTGAAAGAGGCAGGCTTCACGGTAAAGATTACTGACGTGATTGGCATGACTGTCCCCAACACTCCGGGTTCGCTCGCCGTTATTCTGAAATATCTTTCAGATCATGGGGTATTCATCGAATATCTCTATTCGTTTGCCAATGGCGAGGGAGCCCATGTGATTATCCGCCCCAACAACCTGGAAAACTGCGAGAAAATATTGCAGGAGAAGAAAGTGGAACTTATAGCTGCCAACGACTTGTATAAGCTGTAAGCTGAAACGCGAAGGCGTAAACATATCGGACATGGCAGAGAAAGATGCCCTCTTAGCCTTATGAAATTAGGATATATGGCTTGATGCCCATCAGTATTTACTTTGCTTTTAGTCAAAATAACAGATATCTGAGAAATAAAATATAGAAAAGGCAAGGGATTAAAATGGTTTTTATTATCTTTGCAAGAGTTTTGTATTAACTGTTTCATAGCAATGTCTTAATGGACGGAAACTATTTTGTGATTTTCATGAAGATCCTCGGATCTCTCGCACTTCTCATTTATGGAATGAAGGTGATGAGTGAGGCTCTTCAAAAAATGGCCGGGGCGCAACTGCGACATATCCTCGGAGCCATGACCTCCAACCGACTCGCCGGCCTGCTTACCGGTACGTTTATCACTTGCGCCGTACAGTCATCATCGGCAACAACCGTTATGACGGTGTCCTTTGTGAATGCCGGGCTTCTCACCCTTGCACAGGCCATATCCGTTATCATGGGTGCCAACATCGGAACCACCCTTACGGCATGGATTATGTCGCTGGGCTTCAAGGTGGACCTCACGATGGCGGTGTTTCCCGCTTTCCTCATCGGCATTGTGCTGATATACACGAAGAAAAATCGGTATATAGGTGATTTTCTATTTGGAATAGCCTTTCTTTTCTTCTCGCTGGTATTGTTGAGCGATGGTGGCAGGGAGTTGGATTTGGCCAATAACTCGAGTGCAATCAGCTTCTTCTCGAGCTTCGACACAAGCAGTCATATTTCCATTATCATATTCTTACTGATAGGAACAGTTATCACCTGCCTTGTCCAGAGTTCGGCAGCCGTGATGGCCATTACCATTCTGTTGTGTTCCACGGGGGTGTTGCCTATCTATTTGGGCATAGCCTTGGTGATGGGTGAGAACGTGGGAACCACTGCAACGGCAAACCTTGCTGCTCTCGGAGCCAATACCCAGGCACGCCGTGCGGCCTTTGCACACCTTGTATTCAACTTGTTTGGCGTGGTTTGGGTGCTCCTTTTGTTCTATCCTTTTGTCAACATGGTATGCTCCCTGGTAGGCTACGATCCTGCAGGAGGTAACTATAGCGTAGAACAGAAAGCTACCATACTGCCTATTGTGCTGGCCGCTTTCCATACTTGCTTCAATATGACCAATACATTTGTGCTGATATGGTTTATCCCACAGATTGAAAAGGTGGTATGCTGGATGATTAAGCCAAGTGCTAACATCGAGGAAGAAGACTTCCGCTTACGCTTTATCCAGAGGGGAATCATGAAGACACCCGAGCTCTCGGTGCTCGAGGCACAGAAGGAAATCCAGAGCTTTGCAGAGCGTATGCACCGCATGTTTGGCATGGTGCGTGAACTCCTGGGGATAGAAGAGATGGACAAGTTTAAAAAGTTGTACGATCGGATAGAGAAGTACGAGGATATTTCCAACAATATGGAGATTGAAATAGCCAAGTATCTTGACCATGTGAGCAATGCACACCTAAGTGATGAGACGAAGGGAAAGATTCGATCGATGCTAAGGCAAATATCCGAGATAGAGAGTATTGGGGACTCCTGCTTCAACTTGGCCCGCACCATTCAACGCAGAAGGATGAGCAAGGACGACTTCACGGAAACACAGTATGAGCGCATTCATCAGATGTTTGAGCTTACTGACGATGCACTCTCCCAGATGATCATATTGCTGAAAGGTTATAAGGAGAATCTTGACCCAACCCGCTCATTTAACATTGAAAACGAAATCAACAACTATCGTAACCAACTTCGCTCCCAGAATATTATTGATATCAATAACCATGCTTATACCTATTCCATCGGAACTATGTATATGGATGCTGTTCAGGAATGCGAGAAGTTGGGCGATTATGTGGTGAATGTTGTAGAGTCGCGTATGGGTGTGAAGCAGGCTGCCGTATAATGTAATAGCGGCAGCTGATTCTTAATCTTGTAAAGCTAATGGAACCGGCTTAAAGTGGCATCTAAAATTTTGATTGTAAAAATCCACTTTAAATGTATGCCATTTCCTCTTTTTCCAGTTCACCCAGCTTTTGCCATATCTTCAAGAAGGTGGAATGGTCTACTTTCTTTTCATAATTAACCACGATGTTGGCATCAGTGAGCACATCGTAGGCCTGCTGGGATATTATATCGGCATAGACTTCGGCAACTCCCCCTTCGACCATCATACGGGCTGCTGACCGCCCAACAGCTTTTACAGCTACTTTGGCCTCGAGAAACTGCTCCGGTTCCTCATTGATGATGTTGTAGAGGCGGCGCACGCCATGACCGTCGTAGGTATTGATATTTCCCTCATGAAGAATTACAAGCGAGCATTGCTCCGTATGCAGCGTGTCGATTAGTTCTTGCATCATAGGACATAAGTTTTATAAGTTCTTAACGCAAAAATAAGAAATAAAAATCGAAAGGCTGTCAAGGATTAAGAAAAATATTACGTAT
The DNA here is from genome assembly GCA_964450065.1 of uncultured Prevotella sp. Classification (GTDB taxonomy): domain Bacteria; phylum Bacteroidota; class Bacteroidia; order Bacteroidales; family Bacteroidaceae; genus Prevotella. Next base: position 20,615 of record CAYVGR010000020.1, read on the forward strand.
TAACACAGATTGAACAAGGTCTACAATATCTTCAGGATGCTCAGCACCTCTTGATACGATATTGTGTTTTTTACAGAAGACCTGAAGTTTTTTTCACTTCATTATCGGATACACACGACTCATTAGGGCTATATCAATTATTCCATGCAAGGAGTTTTCTCCGGAAAACAAACATCCTATAGGGCTAAATGGCCTTTTTCTGCCACGTTTATGCAGATATTCTTCCGACACGGTACATTCAATTTGGAGAAATGCCTGGAGTTGTTTCTTCCATTGGTTCAACAGTTCTCTGTTGTGAACCAATATGAGCGTGTTGATTTTTCGCCTGGCTATCAACCCAATAGCAGTAACCGTCTTTCCAAATGCAGTTGTGGCAGACAGTACTCCTATGTTGTTTGTCATCAACTGACGCACAGCATCTTCCTGTTCCTCTCGCAGAATGCCAACGAAGCGTATTTCAATCTTTTCGCCATGATTGGTCTTGTCATCGATGGCCACGTTTACCATATTACTGCAGAAAAATTCTGTAACGGCATTCTCACATCCGCGCGGTAAGGCAAGATAATCGTCTGTAAATTCGGCACATGAGATGATTCTGGAAAAATTATGAATCAAAGTTGTGCATATCATTGTTTTTTAGCAATTAAACATTCTATGAATCACTAATTTCAAATTATCTTATGCACAATTTATATACAAATATCCATTAGTGTCCCGTTAAAATCGGGATCAGTTAAATATTAATCAAATAACCCCG
>CAYVGR010000021.1:0-20406 GCA_964450065.1 uncultured Prevotella sp.
TGAATATCTTCTCTTTTGCCACGCTTATCCCTATTCTGCAAATTCTTTTCAAGACTGGTGGAGAAGCGACAGCCACTCATTGGATGATGCTTAACGACGGTGATTTCAAAGATGTATTGAGCAACAATGCCAACTACGTAGTGCAACAACTCATCGATTCCTACGGACAAACCACCACTCTGCTACTCATTGGACTGGCGCTGGCACTGATGACCTTCCTCAAGACAGGAGCCTATTTTCTCAGTTCGGCCTCAGTTATCCCCATAAGAACAGGTGTGGTGCGCGACATTCGCAACCAGATGTACCGGAAAATCACCTCTCTTCATCTCGGCTTCTTCAACGAAGAGCGCAAGGGTGACATCATTGCCCGCATCAGTGGTGATGTGCAAGAGATAGAAAGCAGCATCATGTCGTCGCTCGACATGTTGTTCAAGAATCCCATTCTGATTATCGTTTATTTCACTACATTAATCTATGTCAACTGGGAGCTCACGCTGTTTACCATTATCTTTGTGCCCATTTTCGGTTGGTTCATGGGCTTGGTGGGACGAAAACTAAAGGCCAGATCCATCAAGGCACAAACCTTGTGGAGCGACACGATGAGCCAGGTGGAGGAAACCTTAGGCGGTCTTCGCATCATCAAGGCCTTTGCGGCAGAAAAGAAAATGAACCAAAGATTTGACAAAATAAACTCTTCGTACCGCGAGCATATCAAACGGGTGAATGTCCGTCAGCAAATGGCTCACCCCATGAGCGAGTTCCTCGGCACGCTGATGATAATCATTGTGCTATGGGTGGGTGGTATTCTCGTACTGAATTACGGCACGCTGTCAGGCCCTTCGTTTATCTACTATCTTGTGATACTCTACAGCATTATCAATCCCCTAAAAGAGTTTTCCAAGGCCGGTTATAACATACCCAAGGGTCTGGCCAGTATGGAGCGTGTGGACAAGATATTGAAAGCCGAGATCGCCATTAAGGAACCTGAACACCCGCGTCGCATCAAGACGCTGGAACATAGTATCGAGTTTCGCAATGTGTCGTTCAGATATGGCGAAACTTGGGTGTTGGAAGATATCAACCTGACTATAGAAAAAGGCAAAACCATTGCCTTGGTGGGGCAAAGCGGAAGCGGAAAATCTACGCTTGTGGACCTCATTCCCCGCTTCTATGACGTGCAGAAGGGTGAGGTGTTGATTGATGGCATCAACGTGAAAGACCTTAAAATTAACGATCTTCGCACCCTCATAGGCAATGTAAATCAAGAGGCTATACTTTTCAACGATACCTTTTATAACAACATTGCGTTTGGGGTGGACAACGCATCGGTGGAAGACGTGAAACAAGCTGCCAAGATTGCCAATGCCTACGACTTCATCATGGAGTCGGAAGACGGTTTCGACACCAACATCGGCGACCGCGGCGGGCGGCTCTCGGGCGGTCAGCGACAGCGCGTGAGCATAGCCCGAGCCATACTGAAGAATCCTCCCATTCTCATCCTCGACGAGGCCACGTCGGCCCTCGACACCAAGAGCGAACGACTGGTGCAGGACGCATTAGTCAACCTGATGAAGGCACGCACCACCGTGGCCATTGCCCACCGCCTGTCGACCATCAGGAATGCCGACGAGATTTGTGTGCTGCACGAGGGACGAATCGTTGAGCGGGGCACACACGAGGAACTTCTCGCCATCAATGGATACTATAAAAAGCTGCACGACATGCAGGCATAGACACGGAGCCCAGCACTTCATCCTGCGCTCATCTCAATGAAATGATCATGACAAAAATCGTTTATTACATTTTCTATGCACTTTCTTTACTCCCCTTCCGAGTGCTCTATGCGCTGTCAGACTTTGAATATCTCATTCTCTACAGACTGATAGGCTACCGGCGGAAAATAGTGAGGAGCAACCTTACCTCATCTTTTCCAGAGAAAAGCGAAACGGAAATTCAGGAAATTGAACGAGGATTTTATCATTGGTTCTGTGATTACTTCTTCGAGGCTATCAAGCTATTGAGCATCTCGGACAAGGAACTCAGGAAGCGGCTCATCATCACCAATTCGTCGGTACACGAGGAATGGTTCAGGCAAGGACGCAACACGGCGGCCATCCTGGGGCATTACTGCAACTGGGAATGGCTCTCTCACGTGGGCTATGACATGGCAGACAACCGCAAACAATGTCTCATTTACGACCCCTTGCACAGCAAGTCGTTTGATCATCTCTTCTACCAGATTCGCTCCTACCCGCCCAACGGCATTCCCGTGGCCAAGAAAAACATTCTCCGACAACTGCTGGCATGGAAACATGAGGGGACAATGAGCCTCAGCGGATATATTGCAGACCAGGCTCCCAAGTGGCAGAACATACACTGTTGGTTGACTTTCCTCAATCACGAAACGCCTGTCTTCACCGGTGGTGAGCGCATTATGCGCAAGATGAACAACGTGGTTTACTACGTGGATATGTCGCGACCCAAGCGCGGATACTATCAAGTGACTTATCGGCTCATCACTGATGATCCCAACAGTCTGCCTGAATTTGAAATTACCCGACGCTTCTTCCAAATGCTCGAAACATCAATACGCAACAATCCCATACCCTATTTGTGGACCCACAACCGCTGGAAACGGACACGTGAGGAATTTAACGAAAAGTTTGAAATAATACGAGGTAAGGTGGTTCCACGTGCAAAGTCTTAAAAACATGAAGATTATTATCAATCCGAAATACGAACATCTGCAATCCTACATTGAAAAAATACCTCATATATTCAATCATCAAGGCAAGGAAATCTACAATGAAAGAAACCTCATCAAAGTGATGGAGACACCTGACGGGCAGGTTTTGAACGTCAAGAGATATTGTATTCCTCATGGCCCCAATCGTTTTATATATTCCTGGGGCATAAGAAAACCCAAGGCTCAACGTGCTTATGAATATCCCTCCATACTTCTGAGTAAGAATATATGTACCCCAGAGGCTATTGCATTGATTGAGGAACGTAATGCCATCGGACTCTTAAAATACACTTATTTCATTAGCGAGCAAATCGACTGGGGGCACACATTCTACGAGTTTGGCGATGCGAAAGAAGGAGAATATGAAAAGCCGGCCAAGGCTTTAGCACACTATGCCGCATACATGCACGACCAAAGAGTGATGCATAAGGACTTTACACCGGGCAACATACTTTGGAAGACAGATGAAAAAGGTTATCATTTTTGTATTGTCGACATCAACAGAATGTATTTTGGAAATGTAAGTGTTAAGATGGGATTGTTGAATCTTATCAAGTTCTGGGGGCCAAAGGCTTTCACCGAAATACTCATCAGCGAATATGCCAGACTGCGAAATGTAGAGCCCGACAAGGCATTGGCCATCGCTATGCCTGCCCGAGCCAAGTTTTGGAGACTATATCAAATCAAACATAAAATACCATTTCAATTAGAATTATGACATACCGACTTTGCTTCATCTCCCGAAACTATCGTGGAACAAACAGTGCCGGCAACAAGGCCAAGACCGATAATGAGGTCACTCTGCGTCAGATGGGAGCATATAACCTCGGACTCCATACGACATATTACAACAATAAGATACTCTCTTTCTTCTTAGACCTGGCGGGAATTATCAAGATGATGCTGACCATCAGGCCCTATGATTGTGTGGTTTTACAATATCCTATCAAGAAATACTTTGCTTTCATCTGTAATTTTGCACACTTCCGTCATGCCAAGACTATTGCCTTAATACACGATTTAGGCTGCATGCGGCGGAAGAAACTCACTATCGAGCAGGAAATCAAACGTTTGGGACATGCCGACTATATCATTGCATCCAACGAAAAGATGCAAAACTGGCTGGCACAACATGGCCTTGCAAAGCATATAGGAGCCTTGCAACTCTTCGATTATCGTTCCAAGAGTGTAGCATCAAAGGCTATCCATCAGCTGTCTAATGCCTCCCCAAGTCTGGTTTATGCGGGAGCCTTGGCACCTCGAAAGAATAGTTTTCTTCTCAAGATGCAGCAAAACATCAAAGACTATCAGCTGGAAATCTATGGAAACGAGAGCGGACTCCCCGGCTTGCAGGCCAGCAGCAAAGTTCATTTGCACGGTTTCATCGATTCAGAAACCTTTATCAGCAGTGTGAAAGGAGATTTCGGATTGGTTTGGGACGGTGATTCGGAAGACACTTGCTCGGGCAATTTTGGCGAATATCTGTGCTGGAACAGTCCACATAAGGTATCATTCTATCTGCGGGCAGGGCTTCCCATTATTATTTGGAAAGAGGCTGCATTAGCTCCATTCATCGAAAAGGAAGGAATAGGATTCTCCATTTCAAGCCTTGATGAACTTAACGAACGGTTGAAAAAACTGTCGGTCGATGACATACAAAACATGCGGGAACAAGTGAATCGTGTAAGCAACCGGCTTCGTTCGGGAGGTTTCTTAACGTCAGCCGTCAATCAAGCTCTGTCCGTATTGACCCAGACAAATGCTTAAAGTTTTATTTCTTCGAACCATTGCATCGCTTCCGGTCTGATACATAAAGTAAATAAATCCACTTTAGAAAGTCTGTTTTCCTAAAAATGGGCACAATAAGTTGAAAGGATGCAGACACCGAGAAGAACTCAAATGATGCTACGATACTTTCGGGGCTTGAGTTTCAGCGCATAGAGAATGTAGTCTAAGCACATCTTCAGCTTCCACGACAGTGGAACCATAGGGCGAAAACCTTTCCACTCCGTCATATCAACATATTTGAAAAATAAGTTCTTATAGGGATTCAGACAGTTGTAATTCCACGGCTTTCGGTGTCCGGTGAAATGAATTATCACAGAATTTTCAAGCTCTTTATCCAGTTTTGGCATCACCTCCGGCCTTATTTTACGCCTCCTTCTCAGCAAGCCGTCCTGTACGTTCCATCGGAATGGCAACAGCAGTTTGCTGTCATGAAAAAGCCCATTCAGCACATCCTGGTCGTTGAATTTGAGTTGTCCGGCGTGCATGGCCACATATTGTGTAGTCTGTTGACTGACGTTGTGCTCACGCCAATAGTCCAAATTCACCACCAACACCCCAGCATTGAAATATGTATCAGCTGCATCATATCCCAAACGAACATAGTTATCGGCCTTGCCACTCCACATATCCTCTACCGCTGCCAGGGCATAGCCCTCGACATCAGTGTTCCATAGTTCGGCAAGACTGCCGTCAACAACGAGATCGCAGTCCATATAGATAATCTTGTGAAGCCGTTCGGGTAAGATATCCGACACAAAAAGACGAAGATATGTAGCCATAGAAATATGTCCCTGCTTATCGAAAATCTCATAGTCTGACATCGCCTCGGGTTTCACAACATAGAAGAACACCTGCTGGCGATAAGCTTCTGTCACATGCTCGATTTTCAACCGGCTCTCATTCGTCAGCCCATTGCTGATGACATGAAAGCTGATTTTCTTGTCCTTGTTGTTGTGCAGTATCGACACCATGGTCGTGCAGCACTGCATCAAATAATTATCATCTATATTGAATACGATATCCATGATCTTTGAATCTAACGGTGTAGCATCTTGTAAACTAACAAAGCCATGCGTAATAACCACCCATCGGGATTGTTTCGCCATAGTTTGATAAACGGCACAGGTATTAACGGCACACTCAACAACCTTCTGTTCAACCAACCATAAAGTTCACGGTTTGCGTTGCGCAGACTGTTGTCAAACTCCAATAAGGGTTTGGCATGGCGATCATCGTATGTTATCATACATTCCCTATACGACCAGCAAAGTCTCCGATACAATTTATAATAGAGCATTTTTCGAGTTTCAGCACAGCAAAAGTCTACTTGACCATACGCTTTCACTATTTCTAACAAAACATGATATTCATCGGCCAGATGCTGCTTGTGTATGTTCGTATCCATGCTCTGCCCCGTGCGTCCCATGAGATAAAGATACACTATTTTGTTTAAATAATATAATGTGCGCACCCGGCTCATCGGCACCATACCCCACTGCATGTCCGAATAAAGTATGCCCTCACTCTGATGATAGTCTATTTCGTTGAATATGGAGCGTCTGTAAGCCAACTCGTGCATCCATGTTCCCTTCTTGCCCATGGTTCTATACACATCTTTAATATCAAGTATTCTGTTGGCTGGAAGATGCAAACGTCTCGGTTTGCCCCGTTCGCCCTCCGGTGAAATCGTAACAAAATGGGTTATCATCAGATCCACTTCTAATTTGTTCAGCAGTCCCAACATAATGCTCAGGTTATCGGTATCAAAACTGTCGTCGGCATCGAGCACCTTGATATATTTACCTACTGCCACTTTCAGTCCCGCGTTCACACACGAACCATAATGGCCATTAGATTTGTCTATCACCACAAACACATCGGGATAAAGATCGTGAAAACGGCGTGCTATGGCCAACGAATTGTCCGTGCTTCCGTCATTTACAACAATCACCTCTAAGCTGTCAAGGTACTTGTCAACCAAAAGCGATGACAGCGTGTGTTCCAAATAACATTCCATGTTGTGGGTGGGAATGATAACAGATAAAATCTTACGTGCGTTCATTAGCGTAGCTTAAATATTTGACTGCAAAAATACGAAATAAAATCTGATAAATAAAACGTAATTTCATATTCTCAAAAATCCTTCACATTTACTGAAAACATAACAACCGAAGGACTAAAAAGCAACGAAGCAAGTCTGCTCATCTGCCGAATATACAATTTTAAGGCTCTAACATACAATAAATTGCTGTATAATAGGATTATATTAATATGAAGAAGATTATCATATTTACCATTATATTTTCGCTTTTGGGTATAAGAAATATCTATTCCCAAACCAGTTTATGGAAGTCTTATCTTAGTTATTATGAGCCCACAGAGATTGAAGAAGCCGATGGAAACATACTCTACGTATTGGCCTCGAACGGGCTTTACTCCTACAACAAGAACGACCACAGCCTGCAAACCTACGACAAGACTACCGTGCTGACAGATTGCGGCATTGCCCATATATCTTGGTGCAAAGCAGCCAAACGGTTAGTTATAGTATATGAAAACCATAACATAGACCTCCTGGAACAAAATAACAATGTGCTCAACATTGCCGACTATCTGAACAAATCAATGACTTTGGACAAGACTGTCTACAGCATCGATATATCAGGAAAATATGCTTATCTTGCCACAGGGTTTGGAATCGTTAAACTCAACGTGGCCGACGCCGAAATCAGCGACACTTATCAACTGGGATTCAAGGTCGACTATTGCTACACCGAAGGCCAATACCTTTATGCAGCAAGCTCGACCAACGGACTGTACCGAGGACTCCTAACCTCGAATCTCCTCGACAAAGCTAATTGGAAACGTGTGGAAAACTTCACGGCCAGACCCAAGACCATGGATCCCAACAATCTGGCATTAGTAAAAACACTCAATCCCGGCGGTCCGAAATACAATAATTTTGGATTTATGAAGATGGTTCAGGGAAAATTATATACCGTTGGCGGAGGGTATTTAGCTGTAATAGATTTGAATCGTCCGGGCTGTGTTCAAGTATTGAATAATGGAAATTGGCAAATCTATGATGATGATTTGAAACAGAAAACAGGACACGACTTCGTTGATTTGCATTCTGTTGACGTGGACCCTACAAATCCACAAAGAGTATTTGCTTCAGGAAGAACAGGATTATACGAGTTTTATCATGGTGAGTTTGTCAAGGAATACACCCCCGAAAATAGTGCTTTGAAAGGCGCGGCACCAGTAAGTGCTGACAGCAAAGACTACAATATAGTTCAAGGAATCAAATTTGATTCCAACGCCAATCTATGGGTGCTCAACAGCATGAGTGCCACAACCTCCATACTGAAATATGACAAAGACAGCAAGTGGACAAATCACCACAAATCTGAACTCGTACGCGATGGATATTCATTGTCGCGTATGCAGAATCCGATCATAGACAGCAGAGGGCTACTATGGTTTATTAATAAATTCTTCAACTATACACAAGCCCTATGCTATCAGCCCTCCACAGACGCTGTAAAAACATATACAAATTTTGTCAACGACGATGGAACTACTTTGAATATAACCTATGTGAACTGTGTCGCAGAAGATAAAAACAATAACATTTGGATAGGTACAAACGTAGGTCCGATGTATCTCTCACCTGAACAAATATCTGCTGAAAATCCCGTTTTTACACAAGTTAAAGTTCCCCGAAACGACGGCACAAACTATGCAGACTATCTTCTCTCGGGCATAAACATCAATTGCATGGTTGTAGACCAAGCCAATCGTAAATGGTTTGGTACCAATGGCAACGGAGTTTACCTCATCAGCTCGAATAACATCCAACAAATTGAACATTTCACCGCAGAAAACAGTGACCTGCTTTCAAACAATGTAGAATCCATTGCCATGAACGAGAACACCGTAGAAGTCTTCTTCGGCACCGACAAAGGTCTTTGCTCCTATATGAGTAACGCTACAACAGCTGCCCAAGGCATGACAAAAGACAATGTATACGCCTATCCCAACCCCGTAAGCCCCGATTACACCGGACCCATCACCATTACCGGACTTGACGAAAATGCAGATGTAAAGATAGTCACCGCCAATGGCACTTTGGTCAGCGAGGGGCGCGCTTCGGGCGGAAAATTCAAGTGGTACGGAATCGACCGCAGCGGTAGATCCGTGGCCTCGGGAGTATATATGGTTGTAGTTGCCACTCAAGAAGGAGAAAAAGGAGTAGTATGCAAAATAGCTATCGTAAGATAATTCTTGCTTTCACCCTGTTGCAACTCGTTGTGCTATTGGTATTTGGCTACACACCATACCCCGACAGCAATGGCTATATCACACTGGCCAAAGATTGTATTCTTTATGGTGAGCCATATCCCATAAGCCATCAACTCAACCATTTACCGTTTATATGGAACATAGGTGCTATCAACTTGGTGGCTCTGTCGCTTAAACTTTTCAATTGCGTTACTCCCCTTCTTGTTTTATACTGTTTGCTCAAGGGAGCGACAGCATGGCTCGTGTATCAGCTTACAAAGAAACTATGGAATCGGAAAGCAGCCTTGATCACCCTGATTTTATATGTTGTTTATCCCGCAAACTATGGTGAGTCCACCTCACTACTGAGCGAAATTCCCTCATTCTTCTTTTCTCTTTCAGGAATATGGCTCACCGTATGCCATAAAAAACCGATTGCCGGAGGAGCAGCGATAGCCCTCGGTAATTGGTTCAGACCCATGGGAATTGTTTTTTTGCTGGCACTTTTTCTATACAACCGAAAATCCATTCTTAAAAACATCACAGGCTATGTAGCCGTGATTTTGATCATAGGAAGCACATGTTTCATGCGTACCGGTCATTTCATCTATCAAGCCAAAACAGGATGGATGGCATTGTTGCAATACAGCGTAGACAACACAGAAAGCACCGACGACGACACTCTGCCTATCATACAAAATGGCAACGCCATAGAGAAGGATAAAATATGGAGAAAGAGATTCTTGTCATGGCTGAAGGATCATCCGTCAGAATATGTCGCACAGATGCCACACAAACTCATCAATACTTATGCGTCGGACAATGTTAATCTTTGTGCGTTCCTCAGTCATAAATCGCAAAGAAAATACCTTTACGAAGAACTGAGCATGAAAACCCTATACCGTCAGTTTCCAAAATACACGCCCGTTCAAATTCTTACCCTAATCAACCTCATTTACTACTATATCCTTCTCCTCTCCTTCATTATGGCAAGTGTATTCCTCATCAGAGAGAAAGCATGGCAGCAGGCCACCATTCCGTTTACCGTCATTGTCATCATGACAGCTATGATTATACTTGTCGGGCACGGTGAAGCCCGTTTTCATAACATCCTCATGCCGTTTTTTATCATGGTCATAGCGTTTGCCGCCACACTATATCACAATAAGAAACGTACCATAACAATTGACAATGTCTGAAAGAAAACAATGGGTAGACTTATCATCCTCTCATTATATTCTTCTTATTTTTAAAATTTAAATAAAGAAAAGAATAAGATGATGTGCCGTTGATAAGTTGATAACTTGTATAGCAAATATTTGGTGATATCGATATTAACGTGATAGAGTAGGTTGTTCACAGTAGTTGTTAATATATAATGATTGATAATCAGGTAGTTATGATATTTATCCACAATATGGAAAAACGGTGGATAACTCATAAGTTGATAATCTTTTATAGTTGAAAACTGTTGATAACGGCGAAATATCTCGGTCAAAACTATGTGTATATCCACACTGCAAGAATGATGAACAGCTGGGTGTGTATAAGTATGGAGTTATTAGTAGGGTTATTCAAAGGTTATCCACATAGTTATCAACAGTCGGCAGGGGTGAGCCTTTTAGGCGAAATAGCATGACGGCTTTGCAGCAGATTCGGTTTTTTAGTTTATTAATTACAATGAGTGTAATGTCTTGAAGTGTCAAGAAAACTTGAATGAAAACGTGTCATAATTTTATGGTGTTATAGAAATCTAAAAGCAGTATTTTGTCAAGAATAATTTAATACCGCTGCATTTTGATTATCATCATTTTGCGACTAAGCCTTTATGGTCATGAGGTTAGGCTCGAATGGCATGGTCATCTGAATCTAATGGTACTGCCAAACGGCTTTATTCGTGGGGCCATGAAGGTCTAATCGCAAGCTCATAAGTTACATAAATAACATAAATTTAGAGTCGATTTTTATAACTATCTATTAATGAGATTGTTATAAAAACGTCTCAAATTTCTCATATTTCGGACTAATCATTTTTTTATTTTCAAATTCGCGAAATATACAGCGATGTTTGTCAAGATAAATACATATTATTTCTTTCCCTGTCATTACCAAGGAAATAAAATAAAGGAAAATTCACAACCGTTCGGCCAAGCTTCTGCTTCAACATTTGTGAGCTATCTAATCAGTGTTGTAGTCGATTGATACAAATTTATTTAAGGTGGGTTTCCACTCGGTCTACAATGGTTTCCGGACTGATGTTTTCCATGCAGGCATAGTCTTTGCGCATGCAGTCTTTCTTGCCAAAGATAGAGCAGGGGCGACATGGTAGGTCGATTTGCACGGCATTATCCATGCTTTGGTTCCACCCCATAAAGCCGGCATATGGGTGGGTGGCACCCCAAATGCTGACAACGGGAGTGCCCACGAGCGATGCAAGGTGCATGTTGGCACTGTCCATAGACACCATGACATCGAGATTTTTCATGAGAATAAGTTCCTGATTAAGCCCGTTCAGCATGGCCGATGCATTGATACAGTTGGCGTATTGAGCTGTAATGGAGTTGATGTTTTGCATTTCCTTGTCACCTCCTCCAAATAGGAATATACGACAAGAGGGGTGTTTGGCGGATATTTGCTCGATGACTTTGATCATCGATTCCAGCGGATAGGTCTTGGGACGATGGGCTGCAAAAGGAGCTATTCCTACCCATTGCTGGAATATTTTCTTTTCTCCGATGGCTTTGGGAAGCAGCCGGAGGTTTGCCTTGTCGTTGCTGATGATAGATGTAAACTCGGGAGTGACAGGATATCCTAACTCTTCGAACACCTTGGCATAATTCTCAAAAGCAGTGGGCAGAGGTTTGAATATCTTGTTTTTGGCAGCCGTAAGCTGTTTGCGTTGCTGTCTGTGCTTGTTAAGATGAGCTACACGACATTGGTCGATGTTAAACAGCATGCGCAAGTAATTGGACCTGGTCACGTTGTGCAGGTCGGCTATGGCAGTGAAATTTTTTGCTCTGAGACGGCGGTAAAGTGCATTGAGCCCCTTAATGCCGTGGTATTCTTTGTGGACGTCGGCTCCCATGAAACTCACGTTTGGTGCCAGATTCTCGAAGAAAGGCCGTGCAAACGGACGTGAAAGCATGGTGAATCTTACGTGTGGATATTGTTTGGCTACAGCATACAATACAGGCACTGTCATGGCAACGTCGCCCATGGCAGAAAATCTGATAACCAGTATGTGTTCTGTTTTCATAAGAAAGAACGCAGGAAGAAAATATAGTTTATTTCTTCTTGTACAACACCGGATTGGTATTTGGGTCGTTGTACATCTTCATTTGACGGTACACCTTCATGTATTTCCTTCCGCTTTCGATATCTTCCAACAACTGATCGATAGCCAGGCTGAGGTCTTTTTGCTGTTCGAGCAAGATGTTGAGCTTGCCGGTACACTTTTGCTTGTGTTCATCGTTAGCATCCTCACGCTCTACCTGCTCGCGCATGTGATAGATCTTCAGAGCCAGGATAGAAAGGCGGTCTATGGCCCATGCCGGACTCTCCGTGTTGAGACGGGCATTGTCGAGAGGCTCGACATCAGAATATTTCTGATGGAAATAAGAGTCTATTTGCTCTACAAGGTCGGTACGATCCTGATTGGATCGGTCAATGCGGCGTTTCAAGGAAAGGGCCTCTGCCGGGTCGATTTTTGGGTCACGGATAATATCTTCGAGATGCCATTGCACAGTATCTATCCAACATTTAAGATATAAACGGTTCTCAATGGAGTCTCGTTTGTATGGATTATTGATGGTTGTGTCAATGTTGTCGGTCACATGATAATCGTCAATAACTTTATTGAAGATATCGTTACACTGCTTGGTAAATGCCATTTTTAGGTAAATTTGGTTTCTGCAAAGTTACCAAATGATTTCCATATAAACAACAGATTATTACATAAAAAGGTGTTAAAACATGCACAATGATGGGGTGTTTGTGCGATGTGTTGGCAATTTTAAATGAAAATATTTGCTTAATTGAATAAAATGTTGTTTCTTTGCAGCCGTTTTGGTAGAATTAATTAATTATAAAAAGGTACAATCATGTCAGAAATTGAAGCAAAAGTAAAGTCAATTATTGTTGATAAGCTTGGTGTTGATGAAGCAGAAGTTAAATCTGAGGCAAGTTTCACAAACGACCTTGGTGCAGACTCTCTGGACACTGTAGAACTGATTATGGAGTTCGAAAAGGAATTTGGCATTTCTATTCCTGATGACAAGGCCGAGACAATTCAGACTGTTCAGGACGCTGTCAACTATATTCAAGAGAACGCCAAATAATTTGAGCGTCAAATGTTTAGCGTTTTACATAAAAACGCTAAACTTTTATAATAATAAGGTGGTTTCTGTAAATTACCATCTGCAACGAACATCTTAAAATTGGGGTGACGTCTTGTCATCTTTCGCTTTTATTTTGATATAAGTTGTAAGCTCACTTTGTCACGTAGTTTGCTATGTCCTTTTGTTTGTTTACGCTTAGTCTTCAGAAATATGCTTAAAATCTGTCAAGGCAAATTAATAGATCCCACTTTAATAAATTTTCAATGGAATTAAACAGAGTAGTTGTAACAGGGCTTGGCGCCGTTACTCCGGTTGGGAACACACCTGAAGAGATGTGGCAGAACCTGATAGCCGGAAAAAGTGGTGCTGCTCCTATTGTTTCATTCGATACATCCAACTTCAAGACCAAGTTTGCTTGTGAGGTGAAAGACCTGAACGTTAAAGATTTCATTGACCGCAAGGAGGCACGCAGGATGGATCGCTGCACTCAGTTGGCTCTGATTAGTGCCATCCAGGGTGTGAAAGATTCCGGCATCGATTTGGAGAAGGTTGACAAGAATCGCGTTGGTGTGGTTTATGGCATTGGTATTGGCGGCATCAAGACCTTTCAGGAGGAAGTAATGTATTACGGTCAGCATCATGAGGATGGCCCCAAATTCAATCCTTTCTTCATTCCTAAGATGATTTCGGATATTGCTGCCGGACAGATTAGCATACATTTTGGTTTTCACGGACCTAACTATGTAACAACGAGTGCTTGCGCATCGTCATGCCATGCTTTGGCCGATGCGTTCAACTTGTTGCGACTTGGCAAGGCCGACGTCATCTTGTCAGGTGGTGCCGAAGCAGCTATTTGCGACTGTGGTTTGGGTGGCTTCAATGCTATGCACGCTCTTTCTACACGCAACGATGATCCGGAGGGAGCCAGTCGTCCGTTCAGTGCCAGCCGTGACGGATTTGTCATGGGTGAAGGTGGTGGCTGCTTGGTTCTCGAAACCTTAGAGCATGCCAAGGCTCGTGGTGCAAAAATCTATGCCGAGATGGTTGGCGAGGGTATGAGTGCCGACGCTCATCACATCACAGCCTCTCATCCGGAAGGACTTGGTGCCAAGTTGGTGATGTCATCCGCGCTTGAAGATGCCGGTTTGTCTGTGGAGGATGTCGACTATATCAACGTTCATGGAACATCTACTCCAGTGGGCGATATTTCGGAAGCCAAGGCCATCAAGGACATGTTTGGCGACCATGCCTATAAGCTCAATATCAGTTCCACGAAGAGCATGACAGGCCACTTACTCGGTGCTGCCGGCGCAATAGAGGCTATGGCCTGTGTGTTGACCGTTCAGAACGATATCATTCCCCCCACAATCAATCATGCAGAGGACGATAAAGATCCTGATATTGATTATAACATGAACTTCACATTCAACAAGGCTGAGAAGCGCACAGTACGTGTAGCCTTGTCGAACACGTTTGGTTTTGGTGGCCACAATGCATGTGTAATCTTTAAAAAGTATGCTGGATAAAGTAAGTATGCTTGGTAACTTATTAGATAGAATGAGGCTCCCTTTCCGCAAGGATAAGGAGCTTTGTTTTTCTTTATATCGTATTATCGGATTTTATCCACACGATATCAGCTATTACAAGATGGCACTGCTGCATAAAAGCGTGACGCAGCACAGCAAGATGGGGAAGCGTGTCAACAACGAGCGACTTGAGTTTCTCGGCGATGCCATACTCGATGCCGCGGTGGGAGACATTGTTTACCGTCATTTTCCAGGAAAGAAAGAGGGTTTCCTAACCAATACCCGCTCCAAAATTGTACAGAGAGATACGCTCAATAAACTGGCCAAGGAGTTGGGAATCAACGATTTGATATTATCCAACGGGTGTTCCTCCTCGCACAACAGCTATATGGGGGGCAATGCTTTCGAAGCCCTTGTGGGAGCCATATATCTCGACCGGGGTTACGATGCGTGCATGCAATTCCTCAAGAAACGCATCCTTGCGCAGGTGATCAACATCGATAAAGTGGCATACAAAGAAGTGAACTTCAAGAGTAAGCTTATCGAATGGAGTCAGAAAAACCGTATAAAGATTGATTTTGAGCTTCTGAGGGAAGAGAAAGACAAAAACGGAAGTCCGATATTCTCTTATCAGGTGATACTTGAGGGCATTGTCGGATGTGAGGGAACAGGGTTCTCGAAGAAAGAAAGCCAGCAGAAAGCATGCAAGGAAACAATAAAAAGACTGAGACACGAAGCTCAATTTATCGACAACGTTTTTGCAGCCAAGACCAGTCGTACCCAAATGGAGGAAGAGCCTGTGGAGACACCTCCGGAAATCGATGAGCCGAAAGATTTCATCATCATTGCCGACTCCAGCCGGGAAGACGAATCCAAACACCCAACCGTTTTTAAGGAAAAGGTTTATACAGAGGACGAAAACATTGGGGAAAATGCTGATAACGATAGCAGCAGCGAGACAGAATTATCAGAAGGAAATACTGACCCGAAACTTGAAAACAATAACGAAACAAAAACGGAGGACATTATCGAGCTTGCCGAAAACATGGCCTTTTCGGAGAGAGACAACGAATTGAAAGAGGGCAGTTCAGGATTATCTTAAAATAACTAAATTATTATTCATTGTCAATAATTTAAGGTAGTTTTGCATATTAAACAGATATACTATGCATCATGAATTTAACAAGGATTGCCAGTAAACTCTTCCTACCCCGTCAAAAAGAACTTGAGAAGCATTATTCTCATCCGGAATTATTACAGCATCATGTGCTCAACTATCTGATTGCTAAGGGACGGTATACAGAGTATGGTCGCAATCACTTGTTAGGGGCTGTCAAAACATACGACGATTTTGTTCAACACATTCCTGTTGCCACCTATGAGGATTTCAAAGGCGATATCGACCGCATGCGCCACGGAGAATCCAACGTGCTCTGGCCGGGAGTTGTAAGATGTTATGCCAAGTCATCGGGAACGACCAACGACAAGTCCAAGTTTATACCGGTTTCGCATGATGGACTACACAATTTGCATTACAAGGGTGGCAAGGATGTTGTGGCGTTGTATCTCCGCAACAATCCCGACAGCCGCATTTTTGACGGTAAATCGCTCATCTTGGGCGGAAGCCATTCGCCTAATTACGATCTCAACGAATCGCTGGTAGGCGATTTGAGTGCTATCCTCATCGAGAACATCAATCCGTTGGCCAACCTTTTCCGTGTGCCTAAAAAAAAGACAGCGCTGCTTTCCGATTTTGAGGTGAAACGAGACCGCATTGCCCGCGAATGCATGCAGAAGAACATCACCAACATTTCCGGTGTTCCTTCGTGGATGCTCAGTGTATTGGTGCATGTCATGGAACTGTCGGGTAAGCAGCATCTTGAAGAGGTGTGGCCCAATTTGGAGGTGTTTTTCCATGGCGGCATAGCCTTTACACCCTATCGCAGCCAGTACGACCAACTCATTACATCGCCGAAAATGCAATACATGGAGACTTACAATGCTTCCGAGGGATTCTTCGGCATTCAAGATGACCCCAACGACAAGTCGATGCTTCTGATGCTCGACTATGGTGTCTTCTATGAGTTTATACCCTTAGAGGAAGTCGATCAGAACGACGCCCACGTCATCCCGCTCGAAGATGTGGAGCTCGACCGCAACTATGCCATGGTGATTACCACCTCGTGCGGCCTGTGGCGGTATATGATTGGCGACACGGTGAAGTTTACATCCAAGAAGCCATACAAGTTCATGATTACAGGGCGCACCAAATATTACATTAATGCCTTTGGCGAGGAACTGATTATGGAGAATGCCGAGAGGGGTTTGGCATACGCTTGTGAGCACAGCGGCGCACAGATCAGCGAGTACACTGTGGCGCCCGTCTATATGGATGCCAATGCCAAATGCTGCCATCAGTGGCTCATAGAGTTTACCAAGGAACCGGACACCATGGAACACTTTGCCAACCTGCTCGACCGAAAGTTGCAGGAAGTCAATTCCGATTATGAGGCCAAGAGGTCGCACGATGTGACCCTTCAACATCTCGAGGTGGTCAAGGCGCGGCCCAACCTCTTCAACGACTGGCTCAAATCCAAGCAGAAACTCGGCGGACAGCACAAGGTTCCCAGACTCAGCAACTCCAGAAAGAACATGGACGAGTTGCTGGAAATGAACTGAAAGACAACAGACCAAGAGCCAAGGGTTTTCAATAAAAAAAGGTAAAGGAGAACAAAGCATCGTGCTGAAGAAGCAAACATGCAGTGAGAATTCGTTTCCTTTTTTTGTAGAAAGTCGTTAAAAAAAGCTCATCCAAAGGATAAACAACACGTTCTAAGTATGGAAAATGGAGGCAAGATAATACGAAACATATTTTATAATGGAGGACTTTTGCCTCTTTACCTCTTCGCCCTTTTACTTGTTGGCTGTGCCCGTATGGGCAATCCCGACGGGGGGTGGTATGACGAAACACCCCCAAAGGTGGTCAGTGCCACGCCCAAAGACAGAGCCGTCAACGTCAGCAATCGCCGCATCTATATCAATTTCGATGAATATATCACCATCGACAACCCCACGCAGAATGTCGTGGTGTCTCCCCCGCAGATGGAGGCTCCCGAAATCAAGGGACAGGGCAAGCGCATCAGAATCGAGCTGAAAGACTCCCTGAAGCCCAACACCACCTACACCATCGACTTCTCCAATTCCATTAGCGACAACAACGAGGGCAACCCCCTTGGCAACTACACCTACAGCTTTTCCACCGGCGACACCATCGACACCCTGCAAGTGTCGGGCTATGTGTTGCAGGCAGACAACCTGGAGCCCGTCCGAGGCATGCTCGTGGGACTTTATGACAATCTCTCCGACACGATTTTCAAATCGCAGCCCATGCTCCGCGTGTCGCGTACCGACTCGCGTGGTCATTTTGTCGTGAAAGGTGTTGCGCCGGGACGCTACCGCATCTATGCCCTTCAGGATGCCGACGGCGATTACATATTCGGACAAAAGAGCGAGATGATAGCCTTCAACCATGATATTATCGAACCGTCGTTCACTCCGGATATACGTCAGGACACGACGTGGATCGACTCACTGCGCATCAAGTCTATCGCCCGTGTGCCTTACACCCGCTTCCTGCCCGACGACATCTGCCTGTTAGCCTTCAACGAAATCATAACCGACAGATACCTCATCAAGAGCGAGCGGAAGGAAGCCAACCACTTCACACTGTTTTACAGTTATGGTGACCAAGAACTGCCAACCGTCACCGGGTTGGATTTCAATGCCGAGCATGCCTTTGTCATCGACCCCTCCGAACACAAGGACACCATTACGTATTGGCTCCGCGACACAGCATTGGTCAACCGCGATACGCTCACCATCGAACTCAAACACCACATCACCGATACGCTTGGGGTGTTGCGGATGCAAACCGACAGAATATCCTTGCTGTCCAAACAACCGTACGCCAAACGTCTGAAACAGCAACAGAGTGCATACGAAACCTGGAAGAAGGAAGAGGATAAGAAGAAGAAAAAGGGCATGCCATACGATTCTGTTATGCCTAAGGAGCCCATGAAACTCAACATATCGCCCAATGGTGATATGGATCCCGACCAGAATATTACGATTGCTTCCACAGTTCCCCTCCAAGACATCGCAAAGTCTCAGATACATCTGTATGTCCAGCCCAAGGGCGACAGTATATGGTATAAGGAACCGTTCGAAATCAACAGGCTGAATGCTCTTAGCTATATTGTGAAAGCAGCATGGAAGCCGCAAAACGAATACAGCCTCGAAGCAGACAGTGCAGCCTTCAGAAACATATATGGAGATGTAGCCGGCGCGATAAAACAGGGACTTAAAGTACGGTCTGAGGAGTCGTATGCCACATTGCTCATCACCCTGAACGGCCTGTCGGGCAAGTCTGTCATCGGACAGCTTATGGACGGTTCCGATAAGGTGGTGAAGGAGGTTTATTCTTCCGACGGTCAGTTGGAATTTTTCTATCTTAAGGCAGGGAAATATTATCTGCGTATCATCGTCGATGAAAACAATAATCGACGTTGGGATACAGGCAATTACAACGAAGACCAACAGCCCGAAAAAGTGTATTATTACCCCGAGGAAATAGAGTGCAAGGCAAAATGGGATGTAACCAGAACGTGGAATCCCACGTCTACTTTATTGTATAGACAAAAGCCCGGAGCAATTACCAAGCAAAAGGCTGAAAAGGAAAAAACAATAACAAACCGCAATTTCGAGCGTGCTAAAAAACTTGGCTTGGAATACATTCCTAAAATAAAATAGAATGACAAAACAATTCAAAATAATAGTAGCTTCGCTGTTTCTCTTTGTTGGAATCGTTGACGCTTCTGCACAATGTACCTACAAGAATACGGCATTTCGATCCAATGAGTATTTATCATACAACCTCTACTACAACTGGAAGTTTGTCTGGGTGAAAACGGGGACAGCATCGTTTTCAACGGTTCAGAGTGTGCATAATGGCATCCCGGCCTATCGCGGAAGCCTCATTACGCGCGGAAACAGCAAGATGGACAAGATGTTTATGCTTCGCGACACACTGCTCTGCTACAACAGTCTCAAGCTTGAACCCCTGTATTATCGGAAGGGCGCGCGCGAAGGCAAAAGATATACGGTAGACGAAGTGTTCTATACCTATCCCAATGGCAAGTGCAGCATACGGCAGCACCGGCAGCACAACGACGGTACGCACACATGGAAGAAAGCCGTGTACGACGACTGTGTGTACGACATGATGAGCATTTTCATGCGCGCCCGATCGTTCAACCCGAAGGGATGGAAGAAAGGTTACGACGTAGATTTTTCCATGGTCGATGGCAAGAAGTGCTATCCGGCAAAGCTTCGCTACGAGGGAAAGGAAAATGTGAAAACCGATAATGGGCACACTTACCGATGCCTGAAGCTGGCATATCTCGAAAACGAAAAGGGAGAGGGATTCAAGAAGCTTGTAGACTTCTTTGTGACCGACGATGAAAACCACGTCCCCGTACGACTCGACATGCACCTTCGCTTTGGCTCTGCCAAGGCATTCCTAACCAGCATGCGGGGCATAAGAGGCTCGTTAAAGTCATTGGTGAAATAACAACGCACAATTTATAATTGGGCTGACGCTTTCCAATTCACAATCCTTAGCAATTCACAATTATTCGCAAGCTCATCAACTCGTCACAATTCATAA
>CAYVGR010000022.1:0-6735 GCA_964450065.1 uncultured Prevotella sp.
CTATGGTATACCGCCCTATGTTTCCGTAGCCCACAACGGCTGCTCTTATTTTTGTTATCTTTTCCATAGTGTTTTGTTTGTGATGTTTATTGATTGCAAAAGTACATTTTTTCTTTTAACAAATGCCAAACATCAGGCGATAATTCGTCTTAGAAACGAATCTTGATACGCCCGCCTGCCATAATCCATATGCCGGGTTGGCGCACTCCGCCAAGGTCATAGTAGCGATGGCTGGTGATGTTGTCGGCCTTGACATAGATTTGCCATGTCGGTTCGTTCCATGCAATCTTGCCATCGATTTTGGCATAGGGATGATAGCCGTTCATGCGTTGTTGCCAGCGCAGAGACCACGAAGCCCACAGCCGCGACACGATGGGGTGGGAGAGTTCGCCCACGAACTTGTGGCGCAGATACTCTAAGGCGTAGAGTGACTTGTAGATAGGCTGGTCGGTTTCGTGTTTTTGGTGGATATATGCATAGCCCACCTTGAGCAACACCGGGACGCTTTCATGTTTTGAATGGCGATGATTGAGATTGAAATTCAACAACTCCGAAAGATTAAACGTCCCCTCGATGTTGAACCCCATGTTGTCCAGCTTGCCGATATTCATGGCATGGTATCTGGTCGACGTTTCTGTTTCGTACACCCAGTCGATCATGTTAGTACCATTGCTGTAGAACGCTCCGGCCACCGCTTCCAGTCCGCGGGTGCGAAAACGTGCTCCGGCCTTGAACGCGGAGTTTCTCTCGGGCTTAAGGCCCAGGTCGCCCTGCTGTGCCTTGTTCGATGTGTAGAGGTCGGTATAGGTTGGCACACGCAGTGCCTTGTTCCAGCTGGCATGAAACTTCCAGTGGTCATTGGGACGATAGCCGAGATCGATGCCCGGGTAGAACCGGAAATCTTGGTCGAGTCCGGTGTTTCGGTTGGTCATGATTCCGGCTGACAGGGTGAATCCGCCCACGATGATATTATGCTCGGCAAAAAAGCTCGTGTTGGTGCGGTTTCCCTCACGCGAATATGTTCGTTCGCTGCCGTGGATGTGCTTTTGGTTGTCCTCGGCCAACAGATCACCATAGGCCGTGGAGAGAATATGCTCCTTGCGGATATCGGCACCAAGAGCCGTCTTGCCGGCAATCCAGCCGAAACTCATGTTGAGTGAGGCTCCGTATATGTCCGTACGGTGATAGTTTTCGCCGGCATCGCCCCCTGTTGCTCCCTTGATGAGCTGGAAGTGGTCGTAGTCGCGATGCCCGTAGAGCATTGGCCGAAGCTCTATTTGCGAGATATAACGGCTTTCGTGCCCTTTGAGGGGCTTGATAGTTGCTCCTACCGAGCCGATATATCGGCGCGTTTCCTCATATTGATTGGGAAACTTGGCCGAATAGAACGTGTTGGCACCGAAGTCCTGCGAGGTGATGCCGGCCTGCCAGTCAAGATTGAGTGAACCCGTGGACAGCGAACCTTGATAGAACGCTCTGCGCTTGTGGAAGTCAGAGTTGTCAGTTCCTCCGTCGCTCTGCACGTAGCCGGCCGACAACTGATGCCGCGACATCAACGTCTTGCTTTTGTTGCCGACGACTCCGGAGCCCATGGCCACGTCACCCCCAAAGGTTCCGAAAGAGCCCCCTTCGATGCTTGCCTGCGCGTTCCTGTCGTGGCCTGCGCGCGTCACAATGTTGATGGCACCGCTGAATGCTGCCGACCCAAAAATCCTGGCCGAAGCGCCTTCGAGCACCTCAACGCGTTCTACATCGAGTAAGGAAATGGGGAAATCGGCTGCCGTGTGTCCGGTTTGCGGACTCGTTAATGGAACACCATTAAGGAGGATGGCAATCTGGTCGAACGTACCACCGTTGATCGAGATATCCGTCTGTACACCAAATCCACCGCGCTGACGGACATCTACGCCTGTGGATAGTTTAAGGATGTCGTTGATAGTCTGCGCCCCGGCGCGCTGAATGTCGCCGCGCGAGATTACCCCGACAATTCTGGCCGACTGCAAGGCAGTCAGCGGCGCTCTCGAGCCCATGACTTGGACTTCGTCGATGCGCTGTTCTTCAAAGCGGATGGAATCGCTTGCTGCCAGGGGTCGGGTGACGACACCTTCGGCCTTGGCATGCGAAAGCGTGGCCACGCTCAACACACCAATGAGCACCTCTTTGCCCAATGCGGCAAAAAGGCTGTAGCCCTTGCGGTTGAATTGTTTGAAGACGAGCGCAGAGCGCTTGTTATACATTTGTTTTTTCATAAAGCACGGCAAAGGTAACGTTTTATTAGTTAATATTTGTAATATCACTTACAAATTGTTAATTAATGTATAAATTAGGTGAATACGGAAACAAATCCCACCACTGCTCGCATCAACATCATGAATCATAAGAGCAGCGAGGCCAGGGTAATCAGGCTGGCCGGTGAAAAGGGAACTTCTGAAAACTATATTGACGACCGTACGAATGTTGTCCCGATGGAGGAAAAAAATAAGTTGATATTTCTTGACAAAGGGTCGCTCATATTTGGCGTATTTGAAAATGAAAAGCCCGAAGCTCTAAATTCTCGAAAAATGGGCGGTTTTTGCAACTGCCTGACACTCTTCGTGTTATGCGAAACAAGGAGTTTGAGGCGTCTGTTTCCACCTTTTCTCACGCGCCGTTTGATGCTTAATGGTGCCCTGTTTAAGGCTTCATCGCGGTGCGATGAAGCTCTATTTGCGTCATGGTTAGGGCTTAGTCGGAGTGGCATCAAACCCTAATCGCAAGCCGACGGCTTTTTGAGAGTTGCGCGAGCAAGATTTTGTTGGTGAATTTTAACAAATCTGTAGCTAAAACACTTGATTCAGATGCTCGTTTTATGGTATATATTTCTTGACATCATGTGGTTTCCTCTTTCGGTTAGGAAACCACGTTGGGACACCAGTGGGTTAGCCCGTGTCTCTACAACAACAGTATCATTTCTCCTCCTTTGGAGAGGACATGCGGGAGGAAAGACTGACCTTCATCTTCCCCACAAATATTCCATGCTTCCCGTTCTGGTCCACCGGGACATCCTTGCCGTCAAGATTTTTCGCATATTGGAGTTCTGTGAAATAAGAATGGCTATGACCACCCAACAGCAAGTCGATGCCACGTGTCCGGGCTATCAAATCCCGGTCGCCGCCCGCTTCTGTCCATCCTAAATGGGATAGGCAGATAACCAAGTCGCATTTCTTC
Source organism: uncultured Prevotella sp. (assembly GCA_964450065.1). Lineage (GTDB taxonomy): Bacteria > Bacteroidota > Bacteroidia > Bacteroidales > Bacteroidaceae > Prevotella. The sequence continues at coordinate 3,208 of CAYVGR010000022.1, forward strand.
TTTTTCAGCACATTGACCATTTCCTGTGCCGTCTTCACGGGGTCGAGATATTCGGTTTGCTCGTAGTTCTTGTGGTCTACCAGACCGTCCAGTTCAGGCCCCAGGCCAAACACCCCGATTTTCAATCCGTTGCGTTTCAGGATAATATATGGCTTGACGAGTTTGTCGAGTCCATACTGCTTGAACTTATAATTGGCACAGACAATGGGGAAATTGAGCTTGGCTATTACACGAGCCATGTTCTCCAGCCCGAAGTCAAACTCGTGGTTGCCAATGGTTCCCGCGTCATACCCCATGCGGTTCATCAATCCGGCCTCTACATCTCCCTTGTAAAGGGTGTAATAAGACGACCCTTGCGAGAAGTCGCCACTGTCGAACAGCAACAGGTCCGGGGCTTTCCTGCGCTCCTCTTTCAACATGGCTATCCGTCGCAAAAAGCCTGCCCGTCCGGCCAGCATTGTGTCGGACAGGTTCTCACTCAGCGGCATGATGCAACTGTGCGTGTCGTTGGTATGCAGGATTACAAGTTCCTTTTGGGCTTTCGCGGCCAAACTTATCAAACATAAGGCCGTGACCAAGCCTATTCTCAGTATTCTCATCATTCCACAACTTTAATTCGTCCTTCCACCTTGCTGTCCACCACGTTTCCGGCAGCAGCCTGCTCCCTAAAAAATTCTTTGATCAACTCCCTGACATTATCCATTTTGTCTTGGGGAGATTTCATGTCAGTGCGAGACTTGAATGCCGCAAGCTGGTCGTTGCCCTGGGCCAAGTAGTCCAGCGTGGCCACACGATAGTTCTTGTGCTCGTCCACCTCTTTCCCGTTGACAAGGGCTTTCGCCAGCTTTCCGTCTTTCGTAATCTCGAGCTCCACACCATGGCTCACCCCCTCGCCACCACGTTTGGCGATTTGTCGGAACAGTTCCCCGAGTTTCGCGCCTGAAAGTGTGAGAAAGCAAATTTTATTCTCGAACGGAGCCACGTCCAGTATATGACCCAGCGTCACCGAGCCTTTGGCAAAGGCCGCGCGGATGCCACCCATGTTGTACACCGCAAGGTCGGGCGTCTCGCCATATCGCTTTCCGCCCCACAACAAGATGTCAGAGAGCAGGTTGGACAATTCGCTCTCGGGCCGGTAGGCAGCCATGTATCGGGACACCGAGCCTACAACCGGACTCATCAGGCTGTCCACCTGCCTGCTGTACGGTTTGATAAATGCCGCAGCATCGGCATCAGGACGCGCGTCATACCGACCGTCTACCAATATCCGGCTGCGCGAGATGTCGGTCATGGCATAGTGTGTGCGGCATGCGCCCGCCATCATCGCCATCCCGACAAGTGCTATATATAATGTATATTTCCTCATGATTAATATATATATCGCGCAAAATTACCATTTTTATACGAAACTAACAACACATGTCACCGCTTTTTGTTGCTCAGAATATTATCATGCCGCAGACCCCACATATCTTATTGTCATTCACTTAACTAAGGTTGTGTTATCATCCGAAATATTGCCATGCCTACTCATTTTGACAGATGAACAGCCCATTCTTCCGCCATGAAGTGTTAAAAAAGTGAGTTTTTCCCCTCCTTTCGGCTTTATTCCGCTAAAAGTTCGTACCTTTGCACCGCTTTTCGGCCTAACCGCTGGTTGAAGGAAGAGTCTTCATACCATGTTGGGTTGGAACGACAAACAATATTTAATGATCAAAACAATGGATTTAATTAAAGTTGCTGAAGAAGCATTTGCAACCGGCAATAAGTTCCCAGAGTTCGAACCGGGCGACACCGTTACTGTTGGTTACAAAATCGTCGAGGGTACCAAGGAGCGTGTCCAGCTCTATCGTGGTGTGGTTATCAAGATTAACGGCCATGGTGACAAAAAACGCTTCACCGTTCGCAAAATGTCCGGGACTGTTGGTGTGGAGCGTATTTTCCCACTCGAGTCTCCTTCTATTGCAAGCATTGAGGTTAACAAGCGTGGTAAGGTTCGCCGCTCCAAGTTGTACTATCAGAGACAGCGCACAGGTAAGGCTGCCCGCATCAAGGAGAAAATCAATGCTGCTGTTGCTAAGAAATAACATTGTGACGACGTAGCTCACGTCATTACAGAAATTAAAAAAGGCTCAATCTGTATGAGGATTGAGCCTTCTTGTTTTCAGATAAAATCGTCGCAGCTAAAAAGTATGTCATACTATTTGTGCGCACCCCGCCCCTGTTTGTAATTCACGGAAGCATCTACGTCTCCGTGAAGAGCGTCGCGAAGGTCGTGCCAATCCTGAAATCCGGCAAAGAGAGCCAGCCTGTTCAGGGTGTCGTCCGACAACTTTCGCTTTCCCGATACAACCTCCCACAGTTTTCTGAGCGAGGTGCTGCTTAGGTTGATGTGATGCCTGGATAGTCTTGCCGACACATGGTCCAAGTTGGCTGCAAGCTGCCGTGGCTCCTGTTTCATCTTCTTGCCGACTTCCGCCAGAAGAGATCTCAAATCGTTTTTCATTCTCTATACTAACATGTCATGTTTTTGTCGTTGCAAAGTTAGTGATTATTTCATCATGCAACATTCTTTTTGTGTTAAAACAATGAGACGATCCTGATACTTTTTTATTTTCCATTATCTTATTGATGTATATATGGACGGTTTGCCGGTATAGCAGCCGTATGCTTGCAACACGATGATTTACAATGACAATTAGCCCCGCGTCTCCATGAAATGTGCCGGTGCAGGCATGTTTCCAAAGGCCTGTCGGCTCGTCGCTTGTCACTATGGGGTGGTGCGTGGAAAAAGTAGATTGCATTTGTTGGAAGCGAGATAACAATTATCAAATAGGATAATTCTGTGTTGTCTATCAAAGAAATGATAGTAGATTTTTGTGCATTTGTAGGTTGTATATATGATAAAAAGCTTACAAAATAAACAACTTGGAGATTAAATTATAAGATAAAGTTTTCTTTTTGAATTTGTAATATATTGAAACATAGAAGTTTGACATTTATTAACATGACAAAAGTTGTCCAAAACAAACAACCTATTGTTTTATTCACTATCTTTGTATTTGCAAAATTATAGTAAACATTAATAACCTAAAACAGACAAAATAACTGCAAGAAAATGATACAGACAGTAGTTAAGCGCGACGGTCGGATAGTGGGATTTAACGACCAGAAAATCCAGGCTGCTATTCGCAAGGCCATGCTCCACACCGAGAAGGGTGAAGACGAGCGCCTTATTGTGAGAATCTCCGACTGTATATCGATGAAGGGTAAGCCCCAGATGTCGGTGGAAGAGATTCAGGATGCTGTGGAGGTGGAGCTGATGAAGAGTGCGCGCAAGGATGTGGCGCAGAAATACATTGCATACCGCAACCAGCGCTCCATTGCGCGAAAGGCCAAGACGCGCGACGTGTTTATGGAAATTGTGAATATCCAAAAAAACGACGTGACCCGCGAAAACGCCAACATGAATGCTGACACACCCGCCGGCATGATGATGAAGTTTGCGTCGGAGAGCACCAAGCCCTT
>CAYVGR010000022.1:6835-20254 GCA_964450065.1 uncultured Prevotella sp.
TTCGATTTCTATCTGGCCCCTTTCGTGCGCTCGTCTTATATAGAAGAGGTGGGCAATTTGGAACGGTTGGTGGGCAAAAACCTCGATCATCTGAAAGAAGCCGAGATAGACGACTATCTGCTTCAAGACCTGGGTAACCTCGAAGGAGACGAAAGACTCAAGCAACACGCCATTAACAAGACTGTGAACCGGGTGCATCAGGCCATGGAGGCTTTCATCCACAACATGAACACGATACACTCGCGCGGGGGAAACCAGGTGGTGTTCTCGTCGATCAATTACGGTACCGATACCTCGGCCGAGGGGCGCTGCGTAATGCGTGAGCTGCTCACGTCCACTTACGAGGGTGTGGGCAACGGCGAAACTGCGATATTCCCGATTCAGATATGGAAAAAGAAACGCGGTGTGAACTATTTGCCCGAAGACCGCAACTACGACCTTTATAAATATGCCTGCAAAGTAACGGCACGGCGTTTCTTCCCCAACTTCCTGAATCTTGACGCTACATTCAATCAACATGAGAAGTGGCGCGCCGACGATCCGGAGCGTTACAAGTGGGAAACTGCTACGATGGGATGTCGCACGAGGGTGTTTGAAAACCGTTTTGGAGAGAAAACCTCGGTGGGACGCGGGAACCTAAGCTTCACCACTATCAACTTGGTAAGAATGGCCATAGAGTGTATGAACGTGAAAGACCAGGAGGAACGTGTCAACTTGTTCTTTGCCAAGTTAGACCATTATCTTGAACTTACCGCACGACAGTTAGACGAGCGTTTCCAGTTCCAGAAGACTGCATTCGCCAAGCAGTTCCCGTTGCTCATGACGAAGCTGTGGATCGGGTGTGATCATCTTACCGGGAACGACACCATCGAAAGTGTCATCAATCAGGGTACGTTGGGTATTGGGTTTATCGGACTGGCCGAATGTCTTGTGGCGCTCACCGGCAAACATCATGGTGAGAGCGAGGAAGCACAGGAGTTGGGAATGAGGATAGTGACCTATATGCGCGACCGTGTTAAGGATTTCTCTGAGCAATACCAACACAACTATTCGGTTTTGGCTACGCCGGCAGAGGGATTGAGCGGGCGGTTCACCAAGATAGACCGCAAGGAGTTTGGCGTAATTCCGGGTGTTACCGACCGCGACTATTATACCAACTCCAATCATGTGCCCGTATATTACAAATGTTCGGCACGTCATAAGGCCGAGGTGGAGGCGCCTTATCACGACCTGACCCGCGGCGGTCACATCTTCTATGTGGAAATTGACGGTGATGCCACGCACAACCCGGAGGTGATTATGGGTGTGGTGGACATGATGGATAAGCTGAACATGGGCTATGGCTCGGTGAACCACAACCGCAACCGATGCATGGAGTGTGGCTATGAGAACGCAGAGCCCAATATGGAGGCATGTCCTAAATGTGGTAGTACTCACATCGACCGCTTGCAACGCATCACCGGATACTTGGTGGGCACCACCGACCGGTGGAACAAAGGCAAGCTCGCCGAGTTGAATGACAGGGTGCAGCATGGGTTATAAAGAAAGTCTCTCCCCCTTTACCCCCTCTCCGGTAGGAAAGGGGGAGAGTTCAGAACGGCTTTTCATCCTCTCCATTGTCGAGGATACCATGGTCGACGGCCCTGGCTTTCGCACCTCGATCTATTGTGCCGGTTGTCCCAACGAATGTCCGGGCTGCCATAATCCCCAGTCGTGGGATATCAATAACGGGCACAGTGTGAGCATCGAGGAGATTATGCAGGTCATCGAGGCCGACCCGTTTGCCAATGTTACGTTCTCGGGTGGCGACCCCATGTTCCAGCCCGATGGGTTTGCAGAGTTGGCCAAGGCCATCCGTGCGCGGACGAATAAGAATATATGGTGTTTTTCCGGATTCAAGTATGAAATGTTGCTGAGGAATCCGCGTCAGCGTCGTTTGCTCGAGTTGCTCGATGTACTTGTAGACGGTCCTTTTGTTCAGAAGTTGCGCGACGAAACTCTCGCCTTCCGGGGATCGACCAACCAACGCATCATCGATGTGCAGGCATCGTTGCGCAAAGGCAACGTGGTGATGTATCAGATGTCAGCCTGAACATGGCATAGCACACAAGCATGCCATGTGTGGGGTATGCTGAGCCAATGTTTCCAGTTTATGATGGTATGAGAAAATTAAGAACTTCCTGTTCCACGCTAATGGTATACGGGCCAACGGGGGTGCGCATCAGACGTCCGTCGATACCCACCATGGCGTTTCCGCCATTCTCCACCCTGACCATGCCGGTGCGATAGGGATGAACACTGCGGTGGTTGAGAATCTTACCTTTGACAAACAAGTAGATGCCCTCGGCCACTTGGGTCATGGGCGAATGATAAACCACCGACACGTCGAGCTGTCCATTGTAGGGCACGGCATTGGGGGTTTGCCCGTAGCCGAGCGCGTTGCCCACACACATAGTCATGATGTGCCGGTCGATAGTGTCGGTATTGATTTTGATTCTCATCTTATAGTCCATGCGCTGGAAGAGGAGAAGGATAAACGAAAAGAGGAACGAGAGCGTGCGACTGCCGAAGAAATGACGCGTCTGCCGTCGCAGATTCATGATAGCGGCGATAAGTCCCACGTTGATACAGTTGAGGAAATAGCGGCGGCAGGCAACCCCTTTCTTGTTGGTATAGCGTATGCAGCCTAAGTCTATTTTGCGAATATGGCGCTCTTGAAGCCACTTGATGGTTTGCGTATAGTTGTCTTCGTCAAACTCCCAGAAGTGTGCAAAGTCGTTCATGACGCCATGGGGAATCACGCCCAGCACGACACGGTCGCGTACTTTCTTCTCAAACTGCATCAGGCAGTTCACGGTATCGTTGAGCGCGGAGTCGCCTCCCACGATCACAATGGTGCGGTAGCCGTTGTTAACCAGCATCTTGACTAATCGGTCTACGCTTCCCCTGTTCTCGCTTTGCACATGGTCGTATTCAATGTTGTGTTTCTTCAGGCACTGCTGTATCCTCTGCCATCTGCGATGGGACGAGCCCAACAGCCCCGACTTCGGGCAATAGATTATTCCCCAGCGTTTCTCATCCATGATATCATTCGTTTTATTTCATTGACTTTCTGCTCCATTGGCAACATCGCATCAATCCAGTGAATCGTGGTGCCGCGGCGTTCCATTCCGCGAAACCAAGTCATCTGCCGCTTGGCAAACTGATGAATGGCTATTTCCAGCAGGCGAAACATCTCGTCGTAAGACAGTTTGCCAATCACATATTCGGTGACAAATTTGTATTCCAGTCCGTAGTATATGATGTCCTCTGCCGGTATTCCCCTGTCGAGCAATCCCCGTATTTCATCGACCATTCCATCTTCCAAGCGTTGCTTTAGCCGCCTTGTAATCCTTTCGCGCCGCACCTCCCTGTCGATGGCGAGGCCAATGACGAGAGAGTTGATAGATGGCATTTGCCGATTCCCGACAGCTTGTTTCAGATTGTGGCTCTCTATCTCGATAGCTCGGATAGCCCTTTGGGGCGAGTCCGTGTCGGTCGTGTTGTGCATATTGGAGCCTGCCTTCTGTTTCAAGTCCACAAGTATTTGGGTCAGCTCCTCAATCGTCTTTCCCTCTAATCGAGCCCGCAGCTCTGGGTTTTGAGGCACCTCAGAGAGGGCATAGCCTTTCAGGACAGCCTCTATATACAGCCCCGTGCCACCACAGAGAATAGGCTGCACGTCTCTCGACACCACATCGTTATAAGCTGCAAGGAAGTCTTGTTGGTAGCGGTAGAGGTTGTATTTGGTGCCCGGCTCGGCTATGTCGATAAGGTGATAGGGAATCTTACGCCCCTCAACCACATAGTCCTCCAAGTCTTTTCCCGTGCCTATGTCCATTCCCCGATATACCTGCCGGCTGTCGGCACTGATGATTTCGGCATCCATATCGGCTGCCAACACTGCTGCCAGCGACGTCTTGCCGCAGGCTGTAGGGCCGAGGATGGTAATGAGTTGCTTCACGTCGCAAACTTACGAAAAATCTATGGAATAACCTCCGAATTATAACAGATTAATGCCGTTAGAATCATTTTCTTCATATTACAGCCATAGTTGTTTGTGGTCGGTTGCTGGTGAAGAGGTGTTAAAAAACAAATGGCAGACCATATTAAATTTGTCTTAACGTAGGAAAAACATTAATTTCGTGAAAAAATAGAAGACAATGAAGACACAAGGCAAGTTGTTGCTCGTGCCTGCGGGTGGATTGGCCAACCGGATGCACGCTATAGCCTCCACATATTATATGTGCCGGCAGGCGGGAGTGGATATGCGGGTGGTGTGGTTTCAAGACTGGGCGCTGCATGCCCCCTTCCACGACATTTTCCGTGCCACCGACATGGTTCGTGTGCGTGAGGCTTCGTTCTTGGATCACGTAGTGTACGACCGCCCCCGTCGACGTAACTTTCATGTTCCCCGGCTGTTTCAAAGCCTGTTGTTCGACCGTCGGATTGACGAGGACCAGGTGACGGCATTGGTGGAGCAGGGATTCGACTTTGCACAATGGGCAAAGGGACATAACAGCTATATGAGCTGCTTCCGCGAGTTTGGAACGTTCGACGACGCGCTGTATGGTCAGCTCTTTCGCCCCGTGCCCCAAGTGGAAAAGCAGGTAGACCAGCTTGTGGCGCAGTTTGGCACACGCGCTATCGGCTTCCACATCCGGCGCACTGACAACCAGCGAAGTATTGAGCACAGTCCGTTGTCGCTGTTTGTGGAAGCGGGGAAACGGGAAGTTGAAGAACATGCTGATACGAAGATATTTTTGGCCACAGACGATGAACCTACCAAGCAGCAGCTCAGGACTATCTTTGGCGAACGCCTGATAACACAACGCGCTGAAGCCGACCGGGGCAGCACGCAGGGCATACGGGGCGGACTGGTGGATATGTACACCTTAGCACGCACGGAAGTAGTGTATGGCTCGGTAGGGAGTTCGTTCTCGATGATGGCTGCCAAAATCGGGGGAAACAAGCTCGTGACGCTGAGGAATTTGTAATTCAAGCAGTAGAACTCAACAAGATTTGCTGGTTCGTCGTACATGATCAATGATGCATGTGCGGTGGCTCAACTTTGCCTTGTCCGGTTGTTTCGGTATGGGGCATTTATATTCCCGGCAGCCGCTTCTCTATCTTTTTCTGTATCAGCTTGGTAAGAGCTATGCCCCGCTGCGTTTGCTTTGCTATGCCCGACCGTATTTCGTTCATTTGGTTGAATAGGTCGGCCGAAGTGTTCTGTATGGCATTGGGCTTGCGTTGCCGCCTGTCGCCATTAGGATTAACAATAATCCGAATGCCCCTTTCCTCAAGATGCACATCGATGTCCGCCCCCGTCATCACAGGTTCGCCGTCATAATGTATCACCCCCGGTTGCGAACGGTGTATTTGCAGGTGCTTGGTTTGAAAGGTTTTGATTTTCGAGCTTTTGTCCAGCGTCTTGCTGAACATGTCGATGGCTATCTGCGGCGCTTCCAGCACGTCGAAGGGTTCCATGATAATCACGTCCATCAGGCCATCGCTCATCGATGCCTGCGGTGCGATATAAGCATTGTTGCCATATTGCGAGGCATTGGCACACGATATGAGGAAAGCCTTGTGATGCGTGGTGTCGTTTTCCTCGGTTATCTCATAGGTTTCCGGCTTATACCTCACGCCCTCCTCAAGCACCTTCTGGATATAGGTAATCGGCCCCCTCTTTCCCGCCTCGGCAAACTTTTGGCTGACAAAGGCATCGAAGCCCATGCCACAGGTGCAGAAAAAAGGATAGTCGTTGATAACGCCGTAGTCAAGTTCGTGAATCTTATAGCAATTGATGATGTCCATACTTTTCTTGACGTTCAGCGGAATCAGAAGGTGGCGGGCAAGCCCGTTGCCCGAGCCGCATGGTATGATTCCCAACGCGGTGGAGGTATGCACGATAGCACTCCCCACTTCGTTCACTGTGCCGTCTCCTCCCACAGCCACGACGACGTCCGTACCTCGGGCAGCGGCTTCGGCAGCCATCTCCCTGGCATGCCCCGCATATTCCGTCATCCTGATCTCATGGTCAAACTTCTCCCGGTCTATATACAACCCTATTTCCTCGGAGATACACCCCTTGCGTGTCGTCCCCGATATAGGATTAATAATAAAAAGTATGGTCTTCTTCATGCCGTGAGATATTTCATCGCAAATTTAATGATTTTATCATGATAAACGAATTTATTGCCCCTTGTTTTTTGATAAATAGATGATTTATCGCCTTTTTGGTCACTATATTAGTTCTTTTTTGTATCTTTGCAGCCTATTTTATAACCAATGTAGATATTTCTACACCTATTTTAAATGGGACAATTACAGGAAAAGTATAAAAGTTATCGCTTGCCTCAGCAGTATATGGAGGCCGGCGTATATCCCTATTTCAGAGAGATTACAAGCAAACAAGGCCCTGAGGTAACCATGGCCGGGCATCGCGTGTTGATGTTCGGCAGCAATGCCTATACGGGGCTGACAGGAGACGAGCGGGTCATAGAAGCCGCTACACGGGCCCTTAACAAGTATGGTTCGGGGTGTGCAGGCAGTCGGTTCCTCAACGGAACGCTGGATATTCATGTGCAATTAGAGAAGGAGCTTGCCACCTTTGTCCACAAGGACGACGTGCTGTGCTTCCCCACAGGATTTACCGTAAACTCCGGCGTGATTCCCGCCGTCGTGGGGCGCGGCGACTATATCATCTGCGACGACCGCGACCATGCCTCCATTGTGGATGGACGGCGCCTGAGTTTCGCCACACAGCTGCGCTATAAGCACAACGATATGGAAGATTTGGAGCGCGTGCTCCAGAAGCTCCCGAAGGAGGCTATTAAGCTGATTGTGGCCGACGGTGTTTTCTCCATGGAGGGTGATCTGTGCAAGCTGCCCGAGATCGTGGAGTTGAAACACAAATACAACTGCTCGATCATGATCGACGAGGCTCATGGTCTCGGAGTGTTTGGTGAGCAAGGTAGGGGTGTATGTCACCATTTCGGGCTTCAGGACGAGGTAGATCTCATCATGGGCACCTTCTCCAAGAGTCTGGCTTCCATAGGTGGGTTTATTGCAGGCGATGCCGACACCATCAACTACCTGCGACACACGGCCCGCACCTACATCTTCTCGGCCAGCGACACGCCGGCTGCTACGGCTGCCGCATTGAAGGCTCTACACATCATACAGGAAGAGCCGGAGCGCATCGAGCACCTGTGGGACGTTACCCATTATGCGCTGAGACGGTTCCGCGAAGAGGGATTCGAGATTGGCGACACCGAAAGTCCGATTATCCCACTGTACGTGCGCGACATCGACAAGACTTTCCTCATCACCCACTTAGCATTCGAGGCCGGCGTGTTTATCAATCCCGTCATTCCGCCGGCATGTGCCCCGCAAGACACCTTGGTGCGCTTTGCCCTGATGGCGACGCATACCGAAGACCATGTGGAGCGTGGTGTGCAGATACTTAAGAAAATTTTCGAGGAGCAGGGTATCATCAAGTAACCCTTCCGCCATATCATACAGCAGCGCCTCCCATGAACAATATCCAAGTCATGGGAGGCGCTGCTGTATGATATGGTGTGGCCTACTCGTTGGTGTAGAGCCAGAAAACGGCAAGGATAATCAATAGTGCGAGGACACATCCTAAGGCAAACAGCACATCAGAACATACCTTTCGTCTCCTCCTGGCACCCAACTGTTTTTCCTTGAATATCTCGGATGCGTCTTTCTGGTGATGACGGTGATGATGTCTTCTGCTTTCTGTCATCTTGGCAAATTTAAGGTCTTTTTAATAGAACATTTCCCGACGAAGTTGCAGGCATACCTTCCGATATGTCCACTTCGGGTATAGTAGACAGCTTGTTATTCCAATGAACAACCGGTCTTACTTCAGTTTGATAGTAAAAGCAGCATGGTTCGCCCTCTCTGCTTCAAATCTACTTGATAACCCGCACTTTCAGTTGGGTCACCACTGTCTGCAGAATCATGGGTGGCTACATAATAATTCAGTATAGGTTGATACAATCCATACTGAACTACTTCAGCTTTGGGCTTTTCATACTACTTTTTATATTTATAACAGTTTCAATATATTGGTGTGCAAAATTTTCATCTGCCCAAAACCATGAAACAGTAATATTTACTTAGGCATTTATTTCTTGATCTTGGCCCATATCCATAAGATGATAACGGCACCTACAACGGCAGTACCTATCTGCCCCAAAACGCCGTTCCACTCTATGCCAATCCAGCCAAGCACATTGCCACCTACAAAGCCACCTATAAGGCCCAACAACAAGTCTACCAAGCAGCCCTGCCCATCGTGACCCATAATTTTGCCAGCTATCAAACCAGCTACAATACCTACGATAATTGTCCAAATCATAATTCTAAATTGTTTTTGGAATTGTAATTATTGTTACAAAATTAGGATAAAAATATGAGAAAAGGGCATTTTTTCTAAATTATTTTCTAAGAATCTGAGATTTTTACATCAATATGTACAATTTCACCACAACAACATTGCGACTTATACCGCATTTGTATAAACCAGCAATGGCTGTCGCCCAATGCCCCGTGTTGCTCCCGGGAAGTAGTGCGGGTTTCGTCCAAAAAACAAAATTCAGGTGCACTTGCTATGTATTAAAAACGCATAATTTTATTGACAAACACCCCTTGATGCTTCGCGTTTTCAGAAAATAAAATGTCCCGGTCCGAAATTCGCGAAATTTACAACATTTCGCAACGGCCTCGCTATCAGCCACTTAGTATTTCAGCCCTCATGCTCCCTTGTTTTACCGCCTGCCATGACATATCGAATGGCATCGTGATGAAGCCCTATACACACTGCGGTTACGGCTCTTTCGCGCGGTCTTGAAGCCCAAACCGCACCGCCATAAGACAGCAATCACACCGCCACATATTTTTTCATACCATTTCGATAGATTCTGTTGCCGGAAACATGGCGCGTTTTTCTCTGGATGTGCTGAAAAATAACACACGAAAAAGGTAATAAAATTTTATAAAATGAAGAGTGAAGAAAGAAGAGTGAGGGGGAGTGAAGAGTGAAGAAAGAAGAGTGAAGAATGAATGAGGGGTGAAGAATGGCAAGCATCGGCTTTTCTTGCAGCGGCAACCATGGGCACCTGTCTGTGCCCGCTGGGTTGGGTGTTCGTGTCACGGTTTATATTACTTGCCGTGTTCTGTGCCTGGTTTGCGCGACAAGATGATGTTGCGCGTGTAGGCCACGAACCCCACCGACTGCCCCAGGAAGAGCACGGGGTCGAGGCGGATAACGGCATAGCAGATGATTGTGGCCGACCCGACGAGGCTGATAATCCAGAAGCCCATGGGCAGCATGGAGGCATGGCGGCGGTAGGAATAGTACCACTGATACACGAAGCGGAGGGTGAATATCACCTGTCCGGCGCTGCCCAGTATCACCAGCCAGGGCGGGATGCCGTCGTTTCGGAGAAACTCGTGTACGAAGGCCGGTATGTCTTTCAGCATAAATCCGATGGCCACGACAGGCAGCACCGCCACGATGAGCCGCAGCACCGCCGGCATGCGACGCCACACGCCCTTGATGTTGAGATTCCAGATATAAATGTAATAGGCGATAAATTGCCCCAAGATGATGGCGAAGTCGCTGCGCAGCCAGCCATAGATGTAGAGCAGAACGCTCCCTATCAGGCTGAATACCCAGAACACGTTGGGCGACAGCACCTTGCGGGCACGTTCGGAGAGTATCCATTGCACAAGGAGGCGGCCGGAGAAGAAAGCCTGAGCTAGAAAGCCGATGGTGTATATCAGCGCATTGCTCATAGGTTGGTGGCGTCTATATGATAGCGGATGTAGCGTTGCTTCATCCACCTAAAAGCCAGGCAATCCACAAAAGGCCTCTTGAGCCTGTTCCACAAATGATATTTGGAAACACCCGCCGTGCGTGGGAAATGGTGCACGGCAACCTCATGAAACTTACCTCCCACCAGCATCATGAGGGCGGGAAGGAAGCGGTGCATGCCGTCGAAGAAGGGTAGTTGCTGGGCATAGTCGGTCCACATCACCTTGAGCGGGCAGCCCGTGTCGGTGGCTGTGTCGCCCGTCATGCGCCTTCTGAAGCCGTTCGCAATCTTAGATTGCATGCGTTTGAAAGCCGAATCCTTGCGCCGGGCACGGATGCCCGACACCAGTTGATACTTGGAAATGTGGGTCAGCAGCAGGTCGAAGTCGTCGGGTGTGGTCTGGAGGTCGGCGTCGATATAGCCCAGATAACGGCTTTCGGTGGCATCGATGCCGGCTTTCAGCGCCGTGCTCAGGCCATGGTTCTGCTTCGACGAGAGATAGAAAAAATTCTGATGCCGGCGACAGATGTCCACCATGCGCTCCAAACTGTGGTCGGCCGACCCGTCGTCTATCATCAGCACGCAGGTTTTCAGCGCTGTGTTGCGGGCCACATATCCGCTCAGTTCGTTTTCGAGTCGTTCCATGTTGTCCTCCTCGTTGTATATGGGAACGATAATGGTGAAGTCGTATTCCTTAGTCTTGTTCATTTCTTTTGGGATATAACAGTTACCCGATTAATGAAAATATCGGTATAGAGCTTGTTGCTCTTGGGGTGCTTGTTGTCGTCGTAAGTGTCGATATAGGTGGTGTCTACCTGCGACAGGAGTTGTTCTGAAAGCAGTTGGCTCACAGGCTTGTTGCTCACGAGAATGAATGGCAGGTGAGCCTTCACGGAGTCGCTGCTGTGCAGATCTATCGGTCTAATCTTGCGCTGGGCTTCGTACACTAATTCGATGCGCAGCTGTTGTTCCTGCGGGTGGAACATGGGCATGTCGCGAAGGGCGGCCATCTGCCGTGTGGCATTGATGCTGTGCATGTCGGGATTGCCAAACAACCGACCCACGGCACCCAGCATGAAGCTCTCTATCACCACAAAAATGCCAGCCACGCCGGCCGCAATGCGGTAGGTGTTCATCAGCCTTGCGCTCATTACAATCCATACGGCAAGCCCTGCAAGGAACGGGAGCATGCACAGCATTCTGACGGTGGAAATCAAGCCGTACACATGCAGCACGACGGGAATGGCCACTGCCGCGAGGGCAACGGTTGCTGCCGTGAGTCCAACCAACAGGCGGCTCCATTTGTCGGTGTTGTGGTGCAGGTGGATGAGCAGAGCCGCCACGCACATAGCGCACGGGGCCATCATCGGGAGCAGATAGCGTATTTTCTTTTCGGGCAACAGGGATAACAGCACCAGCGAGGCTATCATCCACACGACCGAGAACAGATAAGGCCGGGGATTGGCCATTCTCCTTTTCCAATGATACACGAAGAGGGTTGCAAACGTGAACACAGCCCATGCGCCAAGTTCCAGGAAGAAACGCCAGTAGTAATACCACGGAGGTATGTTGTGGTTGGCCCAGGCTGACGATTCCTTGTGCAGCACCTGCGCCACAGCCTTGGGCTCGAACAGTCCCAGGTAGGCATACCACCAGCCTCCCACAACGACACATATCACTATCATGGCCGCGAGGGCGTCGCGCTTGCCCTGTATCGACAAGCTGCCAATGGGAATGAGGGCGATGAGCATGGGCAGCAGCAGGGCATAGAACGATACAGGACCCTTGCTCATGAACGAAAGTCCCATCATCAGGCCGGCCAGCGGAAACCATTTCCACCGTCGGTCAGGCTCATCGGCCAACCCACGGTACAGCCAATATATGGCACCCATCATAAAAGCGTGGCAATAGATGTCCCAAGTGGCCGTGCGACCCATGAGCACCACTTGGTAGCTGCTGAGGAACACCATGACCGTGATGCCTGCAAAATGTCGCTGTTTGGACAGTGTGAATGCAAAGAGATATAGGAACACCGACCATACCACAGCCATGACGCCGGCTGCCATGCGCTGCGCGCCCAAACTGTGTGGAGCCACATATTCAATCGCCGCAGCCACCCAAGTGGGGAGAGGCGGCTTTTCGAGACGGAGGTCGCCGTTCATTGTGGGCACCAAGATGTGCCCGTCGCTCACCATTTCCTGTGCGGTGACGAGATTGCGAATCTCCATGATATCGGTGGGCAACGCTGAGTTGCACACGAAGAAGGCCACGATGGCCATAACGGCCAGGCCAATGAATTGCTTGTTTACAACTTTCATCGTAGAGGATTTTTGTCGGACTGATACCAGGCTATGAATTTTTCGATGCCCTCGGGCAGCTCCACACTGGGGCAATATCCCAATTCGCGCTCTAACTTGGAGGTGTCGGCCCATGTTTTAAACACGTCGCCGGGCTGCATGGGCAACATTTCCATGCGTGCCTTACGACCCAAGGCCTGTTCAAGTTCGGAGATAAAATCGGTGAGTTTCACGGGGTGCGACCGGCCTATATTATATATGGTATGGTGTACTGCGTCTTGTTCCTTCGGTTCCGGCGAGTCGATCACGCCCATGGTTCCCTTCACAATATCGTCGATGTAGGTGAAATCGCGCCACATCTCTCCATGGTTGAACACCTTGATAGATTCTCCCCGGCTGATGGCATTGGCGAAAAGCATCGGTGCCATGTCCGGGCGACCCCATGGTCCGTACACGGTGAAATAGCGCAACCCGGTGGTGCGAAGCCTGTACAGCCTGCTGTAGCTGTAGGCCATGAGCTCGTCGGCCTTCTTGCTGGCGGCATAGAGACTCACGGGGGTGTCCGTTGTGTCGGTCTCGTTGTAGGGCACCTTGCTGTTGGCACCGTAGACAGAGCTTGACGAGGCAAATACCAAATGTTTCACATGATAGTTGCGATAGCATTCCAAAATGTTGAGAAAACCGTCGAGATTGCTGTGCATGTAGTCGAAAGGGTGGGATATGGAATATCTTACGCCGGCCTGTGCCGCAAGGTTGACCACCACATCGAAAGAATAACGCTCGAAGAGAGATTTCAGATGTTCCGTGTCGTCTATCGACATGCGTATAAACGTGCAGTGATCGAAGCGCGTGCTCTGTGCTATGTTCAGATGCCATTCCACATCCCTGCGTGCGAAGCCGCACTCAGCCAGGCGCGCGTATTTCAGTTCGGGGGCATAATAGTCGTTGATATTGTCGATACCCGTTACGTCATCTCCCCGTTGGGCCAGCATCTTCATCACGTAAGAGCCGATGAAGCCGGCTGCCCCTGTTACCAATATCTTCATTGTTAATGTATTATGTGTGAAGGCCAATCCTCGTTGTGGGATAGTAGCCCACAGGCAGTTGTCTTGCAGGTTTCACTGTCTGTGAAACGTTGGGCATTCACACTTTGATATACCTGCAAAAATACAAAGAAATAATCCTCAAATCCGCAACCTATAGGGTTTAGTGGGATTTTGCTTGCAAAACGA